>DATHGB010000009.1 GCA_035317825.1 Candidatus Saccharimonadales bacterium
CCGTCTTCAAGCGGAGCGTCGATATAGCCCGCTAGGATAATCGGCTGGTACATCTGTGTTGTCTGGTATCCCTTTGGAAGGTCTGGGTAGAAATAATGTTTACGATCAAATCGGCTGATGTTCGCAATTTTAGCGTTCAATGCTTTTCCGGCTTTAATTGCTAGTGTGACTGCTTGACGGTTAAGGACCGGTAGCATTCCAGGTAAACCAAAATCAATCGGACTAACGACGCTGTTTGGTGATTTATCGCGTGCGTCATTGTCAGCACCACTAAATAATTTTGTGGCCGTCGCAAGCTGAACATGACATTCAATACCAATTGTTATGTCATATTTTCGCAACGCTTCTTCGTTTGTCATTAGATTGCCCCTAAATCTTTAAGTGCTTGTTTAAATCCAGACAAAGCACGCCTAGCATCATCGTAACTTACGTTTACATCAGTTTCATGCGCAATTTGATTACGCAGCTTATGCGCGGTCCAAACGTTATTAGCATTCGACCATGTGTCTTTAATTGTTTTCATGCGCTCGCCCATTGTTGTACCCCGAACACCTTTTTCGCGCAACGCCTGATCCAGCAGCTTGTCAGCATTTAATACAGTCAAGTGGTAGCTTGAAGGATTATCTTTTTTCAGTTGCTGTTCGATCTGCAGCCATTTTAGACGGTATTTATCAACGTTTAGGTTACGATTGCCTTTTTTGCTTAGCGTAATAACCGCAAATAGCATACCGGCGACGATAAGAATTGCTGCAAAAAAGAATATGAGTGCCGTATCCATATTATTTAGTCTCCATTTCTCTTGCTAAAGCCAGTATCTGCGCGTCGCTTTTGCGAGGACCGATAAGCTGAACTCCGATAGGGAGTCCGGCTTCACTTGTGCCGGCAGGAACACTGATCGCAGGAAGCCCTGCAAGGCTAGACGGAACAGTCATAATGTCTGCGAGGTACATTTTTACTGGATCGTTAACATTTTCGCCTAGCCCGAATGCCGGAGTTGGCGTCACCGGCCCGACAAGCACATCGTATGTCTTGAACAGATCATTGTATGCATTAATTAACAGTGTTCGCGCCTTTTGAGCCTGCTGGTAGTAGGCGTCAAAATAACCGCTGGAGAGCACATAGCTACCGATCATAATACGCCGTTTGTTTTCTGTCATAAAACCTTCGTCACGTGTTTGGCCGTATAATTCCGCAAGGGTTTTGACTCCCTCGGCGCGATGTCCGTAGCGAATACCGTCATAGCGAGCAAGGTTACTGCTCACTTCTGCAGGAACAATGATGTAATACATCGCCAGCGCATACTTTACAATCGGCATACTGACTTCTTCAACGGTGTGTCCTGCAGCCTTCAGTTTATCAATATACTCTAAAGTTCGCTTTAGAACCTCTGGGTCAACGTCTTCGCTCATAAATTCTTTGATAATACCAATTTTTTGAGAAGGTTTTGCAGTGCTTTCCGGAACGAAAAAATCAGGAAGCGTTGTCATATCGTGGTCGTCTTTTCCACTCATGATACTCATGACCAGTTCCGCATCTGCAACATCTTTCGTAAAACACCCGATCGTGTCGGTACTACTTGCCATAGCAACTACGCCGTAACGGCTGACGGTACCATAGGTAGGCTTTACGCCCACTACTCCGTTAAACGCTGCTGGTTGACGGATTGACCCGCCAGTATCGGTGCCTAGCGCAAAAGGAACGACATCGAGAGCCGTTACTACTGCTGAACCGCCGCTGCTCCCACCCGCAACTTTTGATTCGTCGAATGCATTTGTCGTAGGACCAAAATATGAATTTTCCGTACTTCCGCCATGCGCAAATGCGTCAAGGTTGGCTTTTGCAATACAGATTGCACCCTCAAGCTCTAGTTTTTCAATTGCCGTAGCCTGAAGAGGAGCGACAAAATTTTCAAGCATTCTACTCGCAGCTGTTGTCTTGCTCTCGAATGTTAAAAAATTATCTTTTGCGATAAACGGTACGCCTGCTAGCCTACCGACATTTTCACCCTTCGCCAATCGTGCATCAATATCCTTGGCACGTTGCCGTGCTCGTTCGCTTGTCGTACTAAGAACTGCGTGATGAGAGTTAATTTGGTTAACTCGACCAAGCGCCGCTTCGACTTCGGAAGCAGCGGTACTTGTTCCATTTTTGATACGCTCTGTAATTTCGGAAATATGGCTCATTATAAAACTTTCGGCACCTTTACTTGGTGTTTTTCGGATGCTGGCGAGCGTGCGAGCAACTCTTCGCGAGTAACGGTACTGGAAATCACCGTATCGTCACGCCAGACATTTTCAAGATCAGTTACTTGGTAGGTTGGCTCAACACCAGATGTATCGAGCTCGCTTAGTTGTTCGACATACTTTAGAATACCTTCAATATCAGCCTGTAAGCCATCAATTTCGTCAGGATTTAACTGCAGACTACTGAGCTGTGCAAGATGCTGCACATCGTCACGAGTTATTTGTGTCATATGATCTATTATAACCTAAAATCGTTACCGAGGTAAAACTATTCCCAACGAAATACCTTAAAGGCGATGAAGTAAATAACGATCATCCACACACCAATTAGGCCGATTTGCGGCAGGATATCAATAAAGTGTTTGCCCTCTGTAGCAATCAAGCGAATACCATCGATAATCGGTGTTAGAGGCAAGAAAGCAGAGATGTTTTGTAGCCATTCTGGCATCAAGAATCTTGGGAAAAATGTACCCGACAAGAACATCATTGGAAATACGATGATGTTGGAAAGAGGCGCGGCTTGGCGTTCGTTTTTCGCCCATCCACCAAGTGCCAAACCAATACCCAGGATAGTGATGATACCAAATATCAAGAATATCGCGAGCTCCAGATAATTCCCGACAACCTGCAGATGAAATACGCTAATAGCAACCACAAACATCACACCAAGCGAGATAAGGCCTATAATCGCCTGTCCGATCATCGTCGCAAGGAAGTATTGCCATACCTTAAGGGGCGTTGTGCTCAGACGACGTAGTATTCCCATCTTCTTTAGTTCAGGAAATACGTTAACCGGTCCAAAGATGCCCATGCCAATGATGGCAAACCCGAGTAGGCCCGCGAAGGTGTAGTCAAAGGCCGAAAGGCTTCGTTCGTTCAACTGCTCGGTAGCAACGGTAAACGGCGTATCATTCTTTACGAACTTCGCATTAATTCCCTTGAATTCAGCATCAAGAATGCTTCCGAGTGCTTGGCCAGACTGCTGGTTGTTCTGCGTATAGACAACTTTTGCCTGACCGCTTGGAAATTTGGCATCCTTTTGAACTGAACCAAAATCTTTTGGCAAGATAATGGCGGCATCAAGTTCAGAACGACTCATCTTGTCTTTTGCTTGATCAAGCGTCGTTACTTCCTTGTCGACTTTTAAGACTTTGCTGTCCTGAGTTTGTTTTGTAAAATCCTTAGCGAACGAACTGTTTGATTCGTTGATCAGTGCAACGTTAAATGATACGTCACCACTGCCGCTGTTTAGACCGCCGAAGACAAACAGGAAAATTAACGGGAAACCGATTGTAAAAAAGATTGCTAGTTTATCACGGAAAAACCTACGCGTATTAATCTTAACGAATGTCGCGACGGTAAATAATGATCGTTTCATATTACTTTTCACCCCTTAGGCCTTTACCAGTAAGATCAATAAATACATCTTCCAGATTAGCCTGTTCCACGTGTTGTTTCTTTGAAAAACCACGCTTCAGAAGTTGTTGAATAAGATTTTTGGGTGTATCAATCGCCACAATTTTACCGTTATCCATGACAGCAATCCTATCGCAAAGAATTTCAGCCTCATCCATATAGTGTGTCGTCATAATGACGCTAATACCCTTTGCGCGAACCTTTTCGATTAATTCCCAAAGATGACGACGAGCCTGTGGATCAAGACCTGTTGTTGGTTCGTCTAAAAAGAACACTTTTGGTCCGTGAACAAGCGCGGTCGTAATACTTAGGCGCTGCTTTTGACCTCCAGATAGGGCCTCGACAAAGCTATTTGCCTTTTCTTCCAGTTCAACATCACGAAGAAATTCCATAGGATCTACACGCTCACCATATGCGGCTGCAAACATTTCTACTATCTCAACAAGTTTTGTTTTGTCCTGAAACGCAGGAGTTTGCGGCTGTACGCCAATCAGATACTTGATTTTGTTCGGATTCTCGGCAACATTAATGCCATCAATGAAGACCTCGCCGTCGTCAATCGGGCGCAGCGTTTCCATCATTTCTAGAGTTGTTGTTTTACCGGCGCCATTTGGTCCTAGGATACCAAATATCTCACCTTTTTTAACTGAAAAACTAACTCCGTCAACAGCTTGTTTATCGCCGTAGCGCTTCTTAAGATTTTTTACTTCTATCATTGCATTCATCGTATTATTTTAGCATATAACTCCTGTGAATTACTTTGCTTTTACAGCGATCAATACTACAATGATCATATATGCGTATAAAAGCTTTCGATGAACTTAGCCGAAGCGATCAGTCTTTGCTGCAAGAGGCCGTTGAGCGCTTGTCTCGCTCTCTTAATAAAGTTAGCAATCCTCAAACAAGTGCAATTGCAGTAACCAAGAATAGTCGTCACTATGGAAATAATATCTTTCTTTCAAACTGTACTTTGTTCTGTGCCGAAGCCGTTGCGCTCGCGGCATCCGTTGCAGCAAATGATCATAAAATTACAAAACTATATCTTGCAGTGGGTAGAGCGGATAAAATACCTGCTATTATTTCGCCTTGTGGTAACTGCCGTCAAATGCTCCATGATTTTTCCCACTTGAACAATGACTCTATTGAAATTTTTTCTACGACAAGTGAACTTAAAGACGTCATGATAACCAACTCAGCTGAGCTTTTACCCGAAGGATTTAAGTCTGCTAGCTTAGGTAAGATGGCACAAAAATAAAAAGCACTCCCGCGGGGAAGTGCTTTTTATTATCTCAATGACGATTAACGTCGTTCGATAAATGTGTGTGCGTGACCACCTGCACCAGCACGGCCAGTTCGGCCAATACGGTGAATGTAATCTTCGTACGTTTGTGGCGTGTCGAAGTTAATCACATGGCTCACATTTGGAATGTCCAGTCCACGAGCAGCAACATCGGTTGCGACCAATACTTTCACGCGGTTGTCTTTAAATTGCTTTAAAGCACGCTGACGTTGTGATTGGTTTTTGTTACCGTGAATTGCAGCGGATGGAATTCCGACATTATCAAGGTGGTCAGATAGGCGCTGTACACCAAACTTCGTTTCACCAAAGACAAGAACCTTGTCGTATTCTTTGTTACTAAGCATTTCAGTCAGTAATTCAACCTTGTGGTTTTTGTCACGGGCTTCAATAACGTCTTGTTCGACGTGGTCGCTTGTTTCGCTCGTACGAACAGAAACAGTCACAGGGTTGTTCAGGAATGCATGAACAAGTGATTCAATTTCAGGGGTAATTGTCGCACTAAAGAATAGTGTCTGACGATCTTTAGGCATTTCGCCAACAATTTGGCGAATGTCAGGCAAAAAGCCCATGTCAAGCATACGGTCAGCTTCATCAAGAACAAGAGTCGTCATGTTGTTAAGCTGCAATATACGGCGTTGCATAAGGTCTTTTAGACGACCTGGCGTACCGATAATAAAGTGTGGGCGACGTTTTAGATCACGGATCTGGCGATCAACGCTCACACCACCAACAACAAGTGCTGAATAAAGGTTTAGGCCCTTTGCAAACTCACGGAATTGCTCGTCAATCTGCTGAGCAAGCTCACGTGTTGGAGCCATGATTAGCACGCTTGGGCGAAGTGTAATACCACTTTGGCGTTCGATAATTGGAAGCAAGAATGCTGCGGTTTTACCCGTACCGGTGTTAGCTAGGCCGATAACGTCCTTACCTTCAACGATATGTGGGATTGCCTGGTCCTGGATTGCGCTAGGTGTTATGTAACCCTTGCTTGCAACATTGTGGTGCAATTGAGCGCCAAAAGGAAAGTCCGCGAATTTATTTTTAGATTCGTAAACGTTTTCTTCGTATGCGCCGGCTTTGTTAATAAACTTAGCTGGATTAATATATTTTTTAGCTGGGCCGCGATTACCGCCGCCTCGGCGTCCGCCACCACCGCCACTGTGGAATCCTCCACCTTGTGGACGTGAATTGTTTGGACGACCTGTTCGTCTTTGTTGAAATGCCATAGAAAAAATAACCCTTTCGTTATGTAGTTGATAGCTGTATATGCAGACTAAAGGATAGATATATCCTTGGAAGAACAGCGAGATGATGTTTCGGTGGCCGCGCAGGTTACTTATTTATCTTCAGGCGCTGGTCTTTGAAAGAGGCTCGACATTCAATGAATGCAATATGCTAATAATAGCACACTTATGTCAATTTGTCTAGTATCAGATAGATTTTATAGTAATATTTGCAGAAATAGCTCGGTGGTCAGAACCACCATCTTTAGATACTGAAAAACCTACAGCCTGGATCTCTGGTGATGCAAATATATGGTCAATCTGTGCCATGCGGATACTTGGCATCCATTCCATTTCCCGAAGTTTTGGTGTCGTCGTAGGTATATGCAATAGATCGATATCGCGCAGATTTGTTTCTGACTCTAAAAATCGTAAGGAAGTACCTGTTGCCATTTCAATTAACATTCCCGCACGTCCTTTTATGCGTTTATGAGGAATGAGAAAAGTCATACCTTTTACTACCTTATTTTGGATAAACTGACTTTTTTGATCAAGGTGCATAGCGTTAAAATCACCGAGCATCACCGTGGGCATATTACTAGAATTTATAAATGATACAGCATCTTTTAACTGCGCTAATCGTCGCGTTTCTGTCCGTTCGTCAAGATGAGTCGCGATAAAACGTATTTTTTGGCCAGATTTCGGATCTTCAATAACAACAGCCAAAAGACCGCGCACATCGTTCCATCTTAATTGCTTATTTTCAAGAATTTTGAACCTGCTTAACACCCGAATATAAATATCATCTGGATGATCTTCGTCGTTACGCTCATCATACCTTGCATCTTGCCATTCATATCCCATTTTCTGCAGACGTTCATTAACTCCTGTGGCGGGTTGTCCCATATATGCTTCCGGCAGAATAAATACATCAGCATTAATTGTTTCGATCATATTTAAGATTTTCTCAGGTGTGCCACGACGCTTTTTTGTCATCAATGTCAACCGGCCTTCAACATTCCAGGACGCAATCTTCATGGTTATAGCTTTTCTTTTATGTCAGCAATCTGATCACGGAGCTCCGCAGCTTTTTCAAACTCAAGATTGGCACTTGCAAGTTCCATTTGGCCTGTCAGGTCTTTAATCAGAGATTTATATTCATCTTTTGGAATCTTTCTAAGATCAAGTTTCGGTTTTTTGTCCTTATCTTTATCTGGAATAATCGCACGCAGGCCTTCGTCAATTTCTTTGGCAATGCTCGTCGGCGTAATACCATGTTCCAGGTTGTATGCATTTTGAATTGCATGACGGCGTTTCGTTTCGTCGATTGCTGCTTGCATCGACCTCGTGATACGGTCGGCATACATAAATACTTTGCCTTCTTCGTGGCGAGCGGCACGTCCAATTGTTTGAATCAAGGCACTTTCACTACGTAAAAAGCCTTCTTTATCAGCATCCATAATCGCTACCATGCTTACCTCGGGAAGATCTAATCCTTCGCGGAGCAGGTTGATTCCGACAAGCACATCGTACACACCCATACGAAGATCTTTTAGAATATCGCCACGTTCAAGCGTATCGACATCACTGTGAATATATGCCGTTTTAATACCAATCTCTAAAAGATAGGCCGATAAATCCTCAGCCATGCGCTTTGTGAGCGTGGTTACAAGAACACGCTGGTTTTTGGCTGTCCTATCGCGAATTTCGGCTATCAGGTCATCGATTTGGCCTTCAGTTGGGCGAATAATAATTTCCGGGTCTAATAGTCCGGTTGGGCGAATAATTTGCTCTGCGGGGGCTGGACTGTGTTCAAGTTCGTAGTCACCAGGTGTTGCCGATACATAGATTGCTTGGTTGATGTGATTATCAAATTCAGCAAAAGTAAGCGGGCGATTATCAAGAGCTGACGGCAGGCGGAATCCATGTTCAACCAACACTTCTTTTCGCGCACGGTCACCATTATACATACCTCGCACCTGAGGGAGTGACTGGTGGCTTTCATCAACGAGTAGCAAAAAGTCGTCTGGAAAATAATCCATAAGTGTCGCAGGCTGTTCACCTGGTTCACGATTGGTTAAATATCGGCTATAATTTTCGATTCCCTTTACGAAGCCTGTTTCTTCCAGCATCTCAATATCGTATTTGGTTCGCTGTGAAAGTCGCTGTGCCTCGAGCAGTTTGTCGTGTTTTTCATACCACTCCACACGCTCTTCGAATTCGCGTTTGATGTTTTCAATAGCAACTGCAAGCTTTTGTTTAGGCGTAACATAGTGACTGCTCGGAAAGATTGTCGTGCTATCAGGCTCGCCCAAAATCTCACCCGTCAATGGATCGATCCGTGTAATACGATCGATGTCATCGCCAAAAAATTCAATTCGGTAAGCCACATCATCGCCTGCTGGAAAAACGTCAACGACATCGCCTTTTACTCGGAATGTCCCACGGTGAAAATCTATGTCATTTCGTTGATATTGAATGTCGGTCAGCAGGCGAACAAACTTGTCTTGTTGACGGCGTTCGCCCTTCGTGATGGTAATTGACATCTCAGCATAGTCGTCAGGTGATCCAATGCCATAGATGCAGCTGACACTTGCAACAATAATGGTATCGCGGCGGGTTAAAAGCGCACTTGTTGCGGCGTGACGCAAACGATCAATCTCGTCATTGATCTTGCTGTCTTTTTCGATGTATGTGTCACTGCTACTGATGTACGCTTCTGGCTGATAATAATCGAAGTAGCTAACAAAATAATGGACTTCGTTGTCGGGAAAATAGGCTTTAAATTCACTAAACAGCTGTGCGGCCAAGGTTTTGTTGTGCGCCAATACAAGCGTTGGCGCCTGGCGATTTTGAATAATATTCGCCATCGTGAATGTTTTACCTGATCCGGTAACCCCCAAAAGAGTTTGTTTACGTTCACCGCTTTCAAGACCAGCGATTAACTGGCTGATAGCACTCGGCTGATCACCAGTTGGCTGGTATTTGGTTTGAAGACGAAATTCTTGACTCATTCCCTCTATTATACGCTAAAACGATTATCCCCAACCAGCACGCTTTGCGCTGATCTGGCTGTCAGTACCATCGTGGACGAAATCAGCGTACTTCTTGTCGAGCGCTTCGATTACTCGAGTCACGAGTTTTTTTGGATCGGTATCATAAATAATCTCTTTAGCGCCGGGTGCTTCAATATGTTCAAGAAGCGTCGGTGCATAGTCTGCTAGACCACCACTACCAAGTAACACGCCGCATACTTTGCGGCTTTCAAGCGCGGTTGATAGTTCATGTAAACTTCCCATTCGTCCACCGACAGTGATAATCGCGTCACAGCTACGAACCAAGTGAACGTCCCGGCCAACGTACTCCATGCCTGTGAAATTAATATAATCAAACTCTTTCGTTGGTAAACGATAGGTTGCCACATGTTCTCGGAATGAACTAGCCGGCGAAAATCCAACAGAAAAACCACGTTTTCCCTTAACGCTGACAACGCCCATAGCGGCATAATGCGGCAAGCCAATTGTCGCGCCGGTTAGAAGTGTCTTCCCTGCTTCGGAAATGGCTTTTCCTAATTCAAAAGCTAATTGGTGAGAGGATTGAACCGTGTCACCCGACGCAGCTCCGGAGACGCAGATTTGATATCGCATTTATTGTAACTCCTGTGAATGATAGTCCTTTGGTGCGCCTTTAAGGTACTCGTCAAGCTCTTCTCGGTGTAAGAGTCCTGCTTGTGCGCCAAGTTTTTGTACGACGCTCATGCTATTGATAGGTGCCCATGTTAGTGCGGTTTCAAGCGACTCGCCTTGTGCAAGGGCTGCCACGATAGTTGAAGCAAACGCATCGCCCGCACCAGTTCGGTCGTATGGAGGTGCTGGATCTGGGTAATTCGGCATTTTAATAACCTTCTTTTTGTCAGATGCGTAGGCGCCGTCTGGACCATCGGTAATAACAACAATTTCCGGTCCTAGCTCATGAAGCGCACCAGTTAGATCTGCAATTGATGATATATCTTTCCCGGTGACCAGCACTGCTTCTTCGCGGTTCATGACAACCATATGACTGCGTCGATACACCTCAGCCAACTTTTTAGGTCCCCATTCAAAATGGAATGTACCGGGCTGGAATGCTAGCTTGGTTGAAGGGTGCTGGTTAAGGTATTCAAGCATGTCCTCATGAAGCTGCCAAGACGATTCGCTAACGAGCGCAAGATATATCCAATCGGGCACCTGGAGAGGTTCTTGCCATTTGTAATCATACGCTTCATTTTTTACAAGAATAGTGCGGTCTGCGCCATAGCGAAGAACGTAATAATAATTTGACTTAGTATTCTCCTGCACGGATATCATGCTCGTATCTACTTCTTCTGAATGCAGATAAACGATTGACTCTTTGCCGGGGACGTCATCACCAAGAAAAGCCATTAGACTAGAGTTCAGCCCAAGTCGGCTAAAAGCAACTGCGGCGTTCGGGGAAGGTCCGACTGCTTGGACGATATCAACGCGCTCATATGGTGGTTTTGAACCAAATTCCATACTGAGTCGCTTGCTTCCATCAGGATCGGTATCTATTCGTGCTTTATCCTCACGTAACTTTATGAATGCATCTGTGAAGATATCACCTATACTCAAAATAGACGGCGCAGGGGCTGTGTTGCTTTTTTCACGTTCTGCAATATGCTCCGGGTGATCACACATTTTAATATCGGCATCGTCAAGAAATTGCTCAACGACTGCAACGTCAGTACCTGCAACACCCGTATAGCGATGGATGATTTCTTTGGATAACTCACATTGCAAATGCTCTAACGAACGCGTTCCATGTCCGGCAGCATGTTTTGCGTTCTCGCGAATATCTGCTTGGTTGAATGAGATGGCCTCTCCATCAAGGATAAGACCCGCGTAGGCTGTTTTTTCGTATAGAACTTCACTGTCAGCATGAGCATTTAGTGCATTTTCAAGTTCTTCTTTAGTAGTATCTGCTGGATCGAGTCCTAATTTACGCATTACGGCGTGAGCATGATGCCTGATATCGCCAATCAATTTAACATCAACGCCAGTCTGACCAGTCGCGCGTTCAAGCTTTTGCAAGGACGCGCTGAATAATGGATCTTTTGCACCAAGTAAATCTTGTAAAAATTTTGCCACGTCTGTACTACTCCACTCTTGTTTTATTACCCGTAGTATATCACGCTCATGCTTATCACCGCTAGACGTTACATACTAGAAAGGTTTTTCGTGAAGTGGCATTTCATGAAGTCGAACATCGCCATGAAGAATGCCTACTTTCGCACCAATTTTCGTCACAACGGATGTAGAATTAGCGCTTGCAAAGATAATAGAATGTTTGAGGCTTTTACCCTTCACCCACTGACTCAAAAATCCAGAGGCAAACGCATCACCAGCGCCTGTTCGATCTATAACAGGAACATCCTCATACATACCAGCTCGCACAATTGTCTTGCCGTCACTCGCAACGACACCGTTAGGTCCATCGCTCACAATAGCAACAGGTACGTAATTAAGCGCATGGCGAACAAGCTCTTCAAGTGTTTCGCCTTCAACGATTTGTTGCATTTCCTCTTTGTTCATGCAGAGCACTTCGACACTTTCCAGAAGGCTCTTGAGCTTCGCAGGATCAGCTAATTCTGGCCCAGCCGGGTTTAGCATCACTTTTGTACCATGTTTTTCGGCATGATCAACGATATGCCGAAGAAGGTCTATGCCACCATTGGCAAGTGAGGTAGGATATACCCAATCTGCTTCTTCAACGGCTTTAAAATCGATGTCCGTTCCTTTTTTATCTGTCGAAACACCCCGGTGATTTAAAATCGTTCGCTCTCCGTTTGTTGCGATAAGGATTGTCGAGTATCCAGCCTGGTAATGATCCTTGCGTACGACACGCGAAGTAGCGACTCCTTCTTGATCAAGGTCACGTAAGATCGTTTCAGATGCAGGATCGTGTCCTAGAGTCCACATATACTCGGCATGCAGCCCTTGCCTTGCGAATGTAACCGCGACATTGCTAGCGTTACCGCCAGTTGCAAAGGTCACTTCGCTTACTTCCATTTTTACACCTAGCGGTAGATGCGTATAGGCGATTTTACCTTCCGTATGTGGGTCAAATTCATCACTCTTTAAAAAGACGTCTTGCGTCGCTTTACCGATTGCAAGAATACGAGGAACGGTTGCCATTATTACACGACAGCCTTGCCGCTACTACCGAAAGCTTTAATCTTTTCTTCAACAACAGTCTGCACCGCACCATATACTTCGGGCATTAATTTCACGACTGCATATTCGTCGGGATTGTCTGCAAGCACCTTTTCGAGTGTTTTGCGGAATTCATAGCGCATGTCGCTGTTGATATTGATCTTACTTACGCCAATTCGTGCAGCTTCTTCAAAGTAATTAAGAGGTGTGCCGCTTCCACCATGAAGACTAATCTGACATTGAATACTGTCGCGAATTTTTTGAAGCAGCTCAAGATCAAGCTCTTTTGGTACGGGATATTTGCCATGTAGATTGCCTACTGCGGCAGCGAATGTATCTATACCTGTCGCCTCAACAAATTGCTTCGTACCTTCGGGTGTGGAGAATGTCTTTTTGATTTCTTCGTAGTCGATATTTTCAGTGTGCACATTAGATGAACCGCCAAAATAGTGGGGTTCGCTTTCAACAAGTGCACCAGTAAATTTAGCGTATTCGACCACTTCTTTGGTCTTCTCAATAATGTCTTCGGTTGAGGCATCATGATTGGCCTGTGAAATATCGATATGAATAAATTCAAATCCAGCGTCGATTGCACGTTTGCAATCTTCGACTGTAGGGCTGTGGTCAAGATTGATGTACATTTCAATCCCATATTCAGCCTTGTAGTTATCTACCATGTCACGGATGTTTTCGAGGCCAAGTGCTTTCACTTCGCCATCACTGACTTCAACAAGAACAGGAGAGTTTAGTTTTTGCGCCGCACGACAAACTGCAATAAGCGTTTCTTGGTTATCGACATTAAACGCACCGACTGCAAAATTCTGGCTGCGAGAACGCTGCATTAAATGGCGCGCTCTTAGCGTATTTTCACGAATTTCTTTGATTGATAAGCCCATATTTCTCCTTAGAATCCTTGATGGTATTTTGGTTGATCTGAAATAAATTGTTTAACGCGCTCAACGATTGATTTACTATCAAGCTTGAAATGCTCGATGAGTTCTGTCGGAGAACCACTTTCGCCGAAACGATCCTGCATACCGACACGTATAAGTGGTGTTGGTAATTTTTCACTCAAGAGTTCTGCGATAGCTCCCCCGAAACCAGCTGCGGCTTGAGCCTCTTCGGCTGTTAATACGCGTCCTGTTTTACGAACGCTATTTAGGACAGTCTCTTCATCAAGCGGTTTAATCGTTGGGACGTGAACTACCTCGGCATGAATACCATGCTCTTCGAGCTTTTTAGCCGCCGCTAGAAGCTGGTAGGTCATCGTTCCGGTACCCAGCAGGCTAATATCGTGGCCTTCGCGTAGGACGTATGCCTTGCCAATTTCAAATGGTGATTCATCCGTACTGAAAATTGGTGTTTTTTCACGAGCCAATCGCAAATAGCTAGGTTTGCCGTTCGTCGCAATCGCATGTGTCGCTTTTTCGGCCTCAATACTATCGCCTGGTGCAATGACAATCATGTTTGGAAGTACGCGCATAAGGGCAATATCTTCAAGCATTTGGTGCGTGGCACCGTCCGGCCCAACACTTACACCGGCATGTGATCCAATAATCTTAACTGGTTGGTCATTGAGTGCAATCGTGGTGCGGATTTGTTCCCAGTTTCGGCCAGGGCTAAATGCTGCATAGCTACTCGTAAATGGAATTTTGCCAGCCCGGGCTAGGCCGCTTGCGACGGTAACAAGGTTCTGTTCAGCCACGCCCATTTCAATAAAACGATTCGGGAAAGCCTCTTTGAACAATGACATCTGGGTGCTGTCGGTAAGGTCTGCACATAGTGCTACGACGTTTTCATCAGCTTCACCAGCTGCTTTTAGGCCACGGCCAAAACCTGCACGGGTCGGTTCTTGCTTGACATCGTCATTATAGATATCAGGATTGAGATGAAAATCGCTCATTCGTGTTCTCCTGTAATCTTGCCGTCTAGTGTTCTGAGTTTCTTTAACGCTTTCTTACCATCATCTGAGTTCAAGAAATAGCCATGATAATGATAGTCATATTCCATAAAATCAACGCCCTTTCCGGGAATAGTATGTGAAATGATAACACTCGGACGATTCGTAATTGCCCGAGCCATACTAGCGGCATCGATAATACTCTCCATGCTGTGCCCATTAATCTCTTGTACGTGCCAACCAAAGCTTTCCCATTTGCCGCGAAGGTCTTCGAGCGGCATGACGTCTTCGGTTGATCCATCGATCTGAATGTTGTTTCGGTCAATGAATACAACTAGTTGCGAAAGTTTGTATTTGCCAGCAAACATTGCTGCTTCCCAAATATTACCTTCATTTAATTCACCGTCACCGGTAATCGCATACACCCAGCGATGCTTGGCGTTATCAAGGTACTGCAAGCTATACGCATATCCAGCTGCTTGGCTAAGCCCACTCCCCAGTGGTCCGCTTGTATTTTCAAGACCTGGTAATTTTGTACGTTCCGGATGCCCTTGCAGGCGACTGCCTAGTTTTCGAAGTGTTTTTAACTCTTCAACTGGAAAATAACCCCGTTCGGCCATTACTGCATACTGGACAGGAACCGTGTGTCCATTACTAAGGAAAAAGACATCGCGCTCAGACCAGTCCGGCCGGTCCGGATTAACGTTCATAATATTAAAGTAAAGCGCTGTGACAATATCTGCCAAATCTAGCGGACCTGCACTGTGACCACTCCCTGCGGCCTCTAGCATACTAAGGATATCCTTACGGACCTCAGCTGCTTTTTTCTCAAGCTGTGTAATTGTTAATTGCCCACTCACGTTAAATAATCCCATGCTTATTAATTTCACTTACCAGTGTAGCATAAACGCTTTGAGGATCTTCGGCCTTTGCAATGGCGCCTCCTACATTTAGCACGTCTACGCCGCCTTGCGCTATGCTAAAGGCGTTTAAAGGTGTAGCGCCTCCGTCCCAACCTATCTCTGCGTTCGGGTTGATCCCTTTCACTAAACGGATCTTCTCAAGCTGCATTAAATTAGCTGTTCCGCCGTACTTTCCAAGTTCGCCGCTGAAGATCATGACATGATCCGCCTCTTTAATTGCTGCGTCAACCGTGCTTGGAACGGTTGGGCGCAGCAAGGCAATACCCGCTTTAATACCAAACTTCTTGATGTGCTGCAAAACCGGCACGATGTCTTCACTCACTTCAACATGGAATATTATCATGTGAGGTTTTAGGCTAATAAGTGTTTCTAAGTGATCACTTGGCCTCGCTACCATTGCATGGATATCAACAATCCATTCTTGAGGCCACCAAACTTGAGCGGCATTAACCGTAAAGGTTGGGGCGAATTCACCGTCGGTAATATCTATATGGACACGTTCTGCAAAGGGATGGATACGCTCCACTTGAGCTTTGTAGTCATCAGGACTTTCGGCAAGAACTGCAGGGGCGATCACACTCATGTCTACAGCTCGTCAATCTCTGCATTACGGCGTTTATATCTTGGCGCGGAGGCAAACGGTGTTTTTAGCCATGTATCCACGATGTCTTTCCACGGGTCGTCATCTTGATCAAGAATACGCGATGGTAGACACAGCACATTGCTGTCATTGTCGTTTCGCGTCATTTTTGCTTCATACGCATCCCAGATAACACTGGCGCGAATACCACGAAACCGGTTAGCCGCCATACACATCCCTTGGCCACCACCGCATATAAGGATAGCGCGCGAATCATCATCGCCAAGCACTTTCAGTGCTGCCATCTGGGCAAATTGTGGAAAATCGTCATTCGGGTCGAGTTCTTTATCACCCACATCTTCAATGTCATAACTTTGCTTCGCAAGGTACGCAAACACTTTTTCTTTCATAGCAAAACCTTGATGGTCCGCACCCAAGTAAATCTTCATAGTTTAAGTATAAGCACTTTCTGTCTAAAACAAAAGGTTAGCAGCTATTTTTTAAGAGCCCGACCAACATCGGCAACAAGTTCAACAAGTCGGTTACTGTAACCCCACTCGTTGTCATACCAAGCAACAACTTTCACTAGGTTACCACCGACAACGTTCGTAAGCGGCAAGTCAACAATCGCGCTGTGGCTGTTACCCTTGAAGTCGCTACTGACGAGTTCTTCTTCGGTCACATCCAAAATACCTTGATAAAAAGGCTGCTTCGCGGCTTCTTTGAAGACATTATTAAGCTCTTCGATCGTTGTATCTTTCTTTAGAAGGACCGAGAAGTCACTCATACTTACAACAGGGGTCGGTACGCGAATACTCATCCCGCCGAAGATACCTTCAAGCGCTGGGAGTGCTTTTGCGGCAGCAATACTTGCACCGGTTGTTGTTGGAACAATATTCATAGCAGCCGACCGAGCTTCGCGAATGTCTTTTGCTGGAGCATCCAGAAGCTTTTGGCTAGCAGTATAACTGTGCACGGTGGTCATAAGTGCTTTTTCAACGCCGAAATGCGTTTCAAGTACAGCCATCACCGGCGTAATACAGTTCGTCGTACAGCTAGCATTACTAATGACATCAGTTGCAGTTTCAATTTTATCTTCATTTACTCCAAGTACGATCGTATCAGCACCTTCACCCTTGGCAGGACCAGAGATGATAACTTTTTTTGCCCCTGCACTATCGATATGCGCTCTAGCTTTGGCTGGATCGACAAAAAAGCCCGTGCTTTCAATCACCACGTCAATATCGTGTTGCTTCCACGGAAGAGCAGCTGGGTCCTTTTCGGCTAGAACAACGATATGTTTGCCATCTACAATAATACCGGTGTCGTCAAAACCAACCTCATGCTGATATGTGCCGTATGATGAATCGTGTTTTAATAGGTGAGCCAATGTTTTTGTATCTGTTAGATCATTGACAGCAACGATATTAACGTCACTTCGTTCAAATGCAATTTTAAAGGCATTACGACCTATGCGGCCAAAGCCATTTATTGCGACATTCACTTGAGCCATGAATTTTCTACCCCTCTTATGATAAGCATTAACATTTCTTAAATCATTATATACTCTTTGCGTCATATTGTAGAGAATTGACTATTTTTGTATTAAATTATATAGTTTACTGGTTAGTCAACCTCGATTATGGGAGAGATTATGTCGGACATCACGCCATTCCTTAACGGTACGAACGGGATCGAGGTTGGCATCTTCGACCCGGAAGAAGTCGATGCGGTATACAAGGAGAGTGCAGTGGGACATGCTTCGGAGCTAGTCGCACGCACGCCTGACGAAACCAGAGAAGTCACGGTCTTCGTCAACGAGACCTGCCTCCAAGCGCATCTCTATCCCTTGTGGTACAAAGGCGACATGGCCGTACTATCAACCAAGGATGGTATCGAAGATCGCCCGGGCCACTTCGTCTACTACTATTTCGTCATTTCTCGCATCGGGAAGTCGACGTGGGAGATACCGATGACGTCCAATGTAGTCAAGGTATCAGGAGAGTTGGACTGCAACGAAGCCTTCGACAACCTCCAGCTCCCAGAACAGCTGATTTATCTCTTCTGACGCGAAGACTGACAACACACGGCGAGGCGATGAGATCTCCGGATTCCATCGCCTCGCTACGACCGCTCTTTATACGAGTGGTTTTTTATTTCCCCCCTCTGTTCTATACTAATAAAGTGAAGAGGCACGATGTTTTAGACCATGCTACGCCGCATTATGACGAGGATCAGCTCCTAGAGCTTGACCTTGCCATTGATTTTGCGTCGGAAGCACATTCAGGCCAAACTCGTAAAAGCGGCGAGCCGTACATTGTCCACCCGCTTGCCGTTGCCGACACGCTTATTGACTGGGGTATGGATATCGATTCAGTCCTTGCCGGTCTGCTGCATGATACCGTTGAAGATACCAACGCAACGCTTGAGCAGATAGAAACGCTTTTTGGCCGTGATGTTGCTTTTTTAGTTGACGGCGTCACAAAAGTCTCGCAGGCACGTGCAGGTATGCGCGACCTTGAAAGCTATTTGCCTCAGACGAAAGACAATTTATCAAAACTGCTAATTGCCGTAGGTCAGGATGTACGAGTTATTATCATTAAACTCGCCGACCGTCTGCATAACCTTGAAACGCTCCAATACATGAACCGCGATAAACAGATCAAAATTGCCAGGGAGAGTTTGGAAGTATTCGCCCCTATGGCTGACCGTCTAGGTATGGGACGCGTGCGAATGCAGATCGAAGAACTCGCCTTTAGCTATCTGGAACCCGATGAATTCAAGCGCTTGAACGTCGCTATGAAAAAACGCTTGGGCCGAAGTACGCGAAAACTTGGAGTTGTTCGTAAAGAAGTCGAGAAGACGCTTGTCGCCAATCATTTACAAGGTGAGATAGATGGGCGCGTCAAAAGTATCTATAGTTTGTATAAAAAGTTGAAAAAAGTTGATGGTAACATGGACGATATCTACGACCTTATGGCGCTTCGTGTAGTGGTCAAAACCAAGGAAGACTGTTATAAGGTTCTGGGTATTCTTCACTCTATGTACCAGCCAATGCTTAGCCGTATCAAAGATTACATCGCCATTCCAAAACCAAATGGCTATCAAAGTCTGCACACCACGGTTATTACGCCTAACGAACAAATTGTCGAATTCCAGATTAGGACATACGGCATGCACGAATACGCCGAACGCGGACTCGCGGCTAGTTTTCATTACCATGAACAAAAAGATACGAAAGATTATGCTAAAAAGAAACTAAAAAGCGCCAACCTGCCTGCTCACCTTCAGTGGATTGTCCAGCTGCAAGAGGTGGCTCAACGGTTACGGAGCGGAGCGGAAATCTCTCAGGACCAATTGGATGTTGATCTATTCGGGGATCGTATTTTCGTTTATTCACCAAAAGGCGACATCTACAATTTACCCGAGGGCGCATTGCCACTCGACTTTGCCTATCTTGTTCACAGTGACGTTGGTAATCACGCCTATAGTTTTAGGGTAAACGGCAACATTCATTCATTTGATAAGCCCCTTCATAACGGAGATGTCGTTGAAGTCGTGACACGTAAACTAGTTCAGCCAAAACGAGCGTGGTTAAGTATGGTCAAGACAAGCCATGCCCGCGAAAAACTACGATCTCACTTAAAAAAGATTGATGTGCTCGAAACTATCACAGGTGCGGCAGCTATTATTAGACAGAAGGCGACTCGCCGAAAAAAATAACCCGTTCTACCGGGTTATTTTAATCAGGTGGACGATCTAGCCCTTGTTATTCCATCGTTCAATTGATTCGTGAATGATAGCTTTCGCTTCCTCGGCGTCACCCCAACCCTTTACGATAGTACTACCTGGTTTTTTAAGGTCTTTGTAGTGTGTAAAGTGAGATTCTATTTGGGCAATTAATTGTTTTGGGAGATCAGAAAGCGAATTAATCGCATTTCCCGTGTTTCGGTCATCGGCAGGAACGACGACGACTTTATCATCGACTTCACCGTCGTCTTCGAACTTCATGACACCGATTACTTTTGCTTCGAGGAAGATACCCGTAGCAAGAGGATCGTCAGTAATGATAAGCGCATCAAGTTCGTCGCCGTCCTCATCAAGGGTTTGTGGAATAAATCCATAGTTTGTTGGTTTTGCAAAAATCTTAGGATCAACACGATCAAGTTGCATCACTGCAAGCTCGCGGTTCCATTCAATTTTGTGCGAACTGCCGGTCGGGATCTCGACAACAACGTTTACGACGCCGCCGTCAACATTACCGGGTGTAAGAATCTGGTTAAAATCAGCCATGTATGCCTCCGTTATTTGACTACACTTCATTGTAACAAATTTGCTATACTAAGAGCAATTATGTTAATAATCGGACACCGGGGTGCGGCAGGACTTGCGCGCGAAAACAGCCTTGAAGCTTTGCGGGCCGGGTTAGAGGCAGGCGCCGATATTTTAGAATTTGACGTTCGGCTCACCAAGGATAAAATACCTGTCGTCGTGCATGATTTTCACACGCTCCGAACACACCGCGACCCATCGATCATTAGCCGCCTGACCCTAGAAGAACTCGTAAAACGCACCGAAAAACTTCCGATTACTCCTTTATTTAAGGTGTTAGATGAGTTTTTTGGCGTTATTTTGCTTAATATTGAGCTTAAAGGCCGCGGTACGGGCAAAGTAGTCGCGGAACTGCTCGCAAAAAGCTACGCCAAGTCAGCAAAGCGATGGGACAATGTCCTTATTTCATCATTTCGAGGCAGCGAGTTACAAGCCGTCCGAAACATCAGTAAAGATGCAAGCTTAGCACTGCTCCATAGTGAGAATCCATTTTTATTCATTGCTTACCACCGAAGACTCCGGCTGACCGCCGTCGGCTTTCATCGCCTTTACATCAATGCCTTTGCGCTTGAAATCGCAAAACGAGCAAAGCTATTTGTCTATGCCTACACCGTTAATAGGCCTCGGACGGCGCTCATGCTAGCCCAGCAAGGTATCGACGGTGTTGTTACCGACCGACCTGGCGACATACTAAAAGAAGTTGAGCGAAATACCGACAAGCCTAAATAGCTTGTTGTTTTTGCTTATCAAGATATTCACGAATGCTAAGGGCTGCCGTAGCGCCTTCGCCAACCGCACTGGCAATTTGCATTGTTGCGCCGCTACGAACATCGCCGCTTGCGAAAACTCCTGGCATTGTCGTTTCTAGATGAGCATTTGTTTTAATTAGTCCTTGCTCGTCTAGTTCGATATTACTGTCTTTTAAGAACTGCGTATTAGGTTTTAGACCCACAAAAACAAAGACTCCATCAGTCGCGAATGTCGTAGGCTTGCCTTCTTTGATACCTTCTACCTTTGTAATTATTTTTCCATCATCTGCAACAATCTCCGTTGCTGTAGTCTGAAGATGGATAGTGATCTTACCCTCGTCGGCAGCTTTTTTTAGTTCATGCTGCAACACTTCGCTTGCCTTTACCGTACTTCGGACTAAAAGGTCAATGTGACTGGTGTAGCGAGTTAGAAATAGAGCCTCCTGTACGCCTGAGTTGCCGCCGCCCACGACGACTAGTGGCCTGTCGCGATACAATGCGCCGTCACATGTCGCACAGTAGTGCACGCCGCGGCCATAGTATTCTAATTCACCGGGAATTCCAAGCTTGTTATAATCGCTTCCTGTTGCAATTAGGACCGTTTTGGCTTTGACTTCGGCTCCGTCCACGACAACCGTTTTCACATCTCCATCGTCACGAACCTCTGACACGTCGCCAAATTCGATATTCGCGCCGAATCGTTCGGCTTGTTTTTCTAGCTGCTCAGCCAAAACCAAACCTTCAACGCCATCAGGAAAACCAGGGTAGTTATCTACCTTATCAGTGACCGCGGCAAGTCCACCGATAACCGCTTTTTCATATAAAACCGTATCGATGTCTTCACGTGTCGTATAAATAGCAGCCGATAGCGCGCTTGGACCTGCACCAATCATAACTACATCTCTAATCTTATCGTCCATAGAATTTCCTTTACTATACCTAGTATAGCATTAGCTCGCATTCTTGCTGTAGTAATCTAGTAATGCTTGAGGCATTTCAGGTTGGGGAATGGTTTCCGGAGTAGGAATAACCATAATGATAAACTTCAACGGCGTATTTGGAGGAATGGAATCTCCATTGCCCTTTTCACCGTAAGCATCTTCTGACGGAATAGTTAGCTCGCGAACACCTCCGATTTTCATACCTTCAACACCTTTGGTCCATCCTGCAATAACACCTCCGGCAGAAGCGGTAAATGGCGCTTTTAGTTTAGTACCGTCAATCGAACCGTCAAAAACCTTGCCGTTTGGTGTCCAGCCAAGATAATAGGCTGTAAACGTAGCATCTTTGCCAAGTACATCTCCATCGCCAACTTTCAAGTCGGTCGTTGTAAGCGTTTTTACGCTGTCTCTATCGAACACAGCCGGTTGCGTTGCATACTGGTTAAATTCGGTAAAATATTTAGCCGAAAGCTGCGTTGCTTGATCATTCACCTTGGCTTGGTAAGCCGTATAGTCTTTTTGATATGCATCTGTTAATTGTTTGATGTTTGCTTGATCAGCACTATTATTGTTAGTCCCTAGGATCATTACCGCAAAAGATCCGATTGTCCCGACTAGCATTACGATCGCAATAATCCAAATACCAATACGCTGACTTTTTGGTGTCGCCATATAAACTCATTTCCCTCTTTGATTTACTCGCTTTAGTATATCAAAATAAGCTTTTTGTTTCGAGGGCTATTTTCCAGGTGAGGTTGGTGTAAAGTAATCGTCTTCCATAATAGTGGAAGCACGCCATACGCCCAATGCTTGACCCAAAGGTAACATGTCACTATAGCCAATAATGTCAGCTGCTCTACGCAGCAAAGATGCCATCCATCCATACAGTCTTAGCCCGTGCCATTCAAAGACAGCCCAATTTTCGCCGACAGGCACAACAACAGGCGGCATGACCGCCTTATACGTCCGTGGTTTCTTATGTTTTGCTTGGCGTTTTAAATTGCCAGACACAAACATCGCATCGTGAAGCGCCGTTTGCGCAAGACCCGTATATGGTGTGGCAGCATTATCACCAATAACATAAATGTTTTTACCCGCCTGCATGTATTTGTCTACGACAATGCGACCATTTTTTGCAAATTCAAAATGTTCAGCATTGTTTTTGTAGAATGGGTGATTAGCTACACCGGATGTCCAAATAATCGTACGGCTATTGATCGAGTTGCCGCTCACTGTCAGATCGTCAGCCGAGGCTGCTTCGACAGTCTTGCCTGTCTGAACATTCACCCCTAGTTTTTCAAGTCGTTTTTGTACCTTTTTGCTCGATTTTTCGCTCATTCTAGGTAAAATTCGTGGAGCCGCTTCAATTAAATCAATTTTAAGATCAGGTTTTTCAATTCCGTAATGTTCACACATGCGCGCAAGATATGACCCAAGTGCTGCAGCAAGCTCAACACCTGTTGGCCCAGCGCCAACAATAATATAATGCTTGTCCGTTGTATGGTTTTCCGCAATATCAACGTATACATGTTGCTTTAGTCTCTTAATTTCTGGAGCTGATTTAATTCCATACGCATAGGTTTCTAGGCCTTTAATACCAAAGTAAGTCGTTACCGTACCCAGTGCCAAAATGCAGCGCTCATAATCGTAAACAACGCCGGAATCACCCTTGAGGGTCTTTGCTTTTGGATCAATAGACTCAATTGAATCAATATGAACATGCACATTATGTTTTCCAGCAAAAATTGTCCCTAACGGTACCCAAGATTCAAGGTGGCTATGGCCCGTTGCGGCACTATAGAGCGCAGGATAATATTGAAAATCAGGCTTATCGGTAATAAGAGTGATCTGATTGGATTTATCCTCGGCAAGCTCTAGAGCAGTCTTTACTCCTCCAAACCCACCACCGACAATTGTAATATTCATAGAACGAGCCTTTTTATTTAGAAGTTAGTACTTTTTACTCGTGCTAGTTTAACGTTCGTAGCAACAATCCCAAGCGTCATAACCCCTAGGTATACAAGTCCGACCGTACATGCCTCAATCATATGCGATGGCGAAGCCACGACAAGGAAAATTCCACTTGAAAGCGTGAGGCCGACTAGCCCGTAACTTGCATACAGCTGTTTACGCGCGGGACGCGTATACGTATAGGTAATATGGGCAATGCTAGCAAGAGCAATTATTACGTGAAGAATGACTATCATGTCAAAAGTATAACACTTATGGTAACCAAGCGTCTACAGATATAAGCCCACAAAATACAAGTAGAATTATAAGTGAAAATCTAAACATTTTACGAGCCCAGGCATCACTATCGCGTGCTGATAATCCTTTTAGCCCTAACCATATCCAATAGACTCCCAGTACGCCCATTACTATCAGGTAAGGGTAACCCGTTATACCGAATACCGGCAGGAGAAGCGTTGCAATGACGAATAGGACCGTATAGATAAATATCTGTATTTTGGTGTTTTTAATACCTTTGACGACGGACATAACCGGCACACCTGCTGCCGCATATTCTTTTTGACGATATACAGCAATTGAATAAAATTCAGGCATCTGCCACAAGAAAAGAATCAAGAAAACTAGTATTGCTCCGACATCAACCGTACCTGTCACCGCGCAATATCCTGCAAGAATTGGCGCAGCACCCGAGACACTTCCTACTAATGTTCCGTGTATCGAGAGACGCTTCGATAACATTCCATACAGAACAACGTAAACGATAAAGCCACCGATGCCGATCAAAACAACAAGCAAATTCGTCCACGCAAGAAGTATAGCAACGCCGACCAAGCCAAGAACAATAGAGAATATAACCGCATTTCGACCCTTGATTTCACCTTGAACAAGCGCCCGTTTCTTTGTTCTCGCCATTTTACTGTCTATATCCTGGTCAAGATAGTTATTTAGCACACAGGCCGAGGCAATAATCAAAGTACTCCCTACGCATAGCGCGATAAAAAGCCAAAAATCAATATTGCCCTTGCTTGCGAGTAAAAACCCAGCAGCAGCCGTTAAGGCATTACCATACAGTACTCCGGGCTTCGTTAACGAATAGTATGTCTTAATTACGGAACGAGTCATGAATCCCTAGAAACCCTTCTGATCCTGTAAGTCTGTTTCGCTGTTCATATCAGTCATCATATTGTAGTTTAGATTATTCATAATCCAAAGCGAACCAAACACGACAATAACGACAACCATGGCTGCGAATAAAAGCGCCATTAAGTTCCAGCGAGGCTTTGCTTCGTTGCCCAGGTGAAGGAAGAAAAAGAGCTGGACAAAAAGTTGTATGATCGCCAGCCCAACGATTACCGCCACCAAACCAACACCGGACAGAACATGATTAACAACAAGGATATACGCTACAAAGGTGAGTACGATCGACGATACAAAACCTACGACATATGACATCACACGAGATTGGTTGGATCGTTCCATACTAAATCACTCCCATCAAATAAACGATTGTAAAGATAAAGATCCAAATAATATCCAGGAAGTGCCAAAACAGACTCAGTAGCGTCAGACGGCGTGAAATTGATTCCGTTAATCCGCGTGTCAGTATCTGATAGCCTGCGACTACCATCCATAATAATCCGGTGGCAATGTGGAGTCCGTGCGTACCTACCAGCGTAAAGAATGCTGATAAAAATCCACTCCGCGACCAGCTATTACCTTCACCCGCTAGTGTCGCAAATTCGGTTAGTTCCATGACGAGGAAAGACACGCCAAGTACAAACGTAACCGCAAGCCAAACAAGTACTTGTTTGCGGCTGCGCTGATGCAATCCAAGCATTGCAAGACCAACCGTGAAACTACTTGTCAAAAGCAGAAGGGTTTCAATAAGGACAAACGGCAAGTCAAACAATTCTTTACCGGATGGTCCGCCAAAAGTGCTTCCCTGTAGCACCGCGTATGTTGCAAAAAGACTCGCGAATAACACGCAGTCTGTCATTAAGTATATCCAAAATCCCAGCATGGTTTTTGAATTCTGTTTTACGAGTGGTTCAGTTTGAGCTACTTCAGATTTTGTCATACTAGATATCCTTTATCCTCTATTCTCGCTACTTCTGAAGCTGGTATCGTTCGTTCGGTGTCGTCAGTCGATAATCGTACGATAAGCGAAATAATAACACCGGCAAGCCCGACAATCGCTAGCCATGCCATATGCCATATTGCGCCAAAGCCAATCATAAATGCAAACATTGCAATGAAAATTCCGATTGAAGTATTTTTAGGAACAATAATGTCTTGGTACGGCAGTTTCGCTCCTTGCGGACGATGCTGTTTGAATGCCCAGAATGCATCACGCTCAGTAGCGGCAGGTATCCTGGCGAAGTTATATTCAGGTGGAGGCGACGAAGTAGCCCATTCAAGAGTTCGTCCGTTCCATGGGTCACCGGTTGTATCCAAGTTCTTTTTTCGTTGAATAACGCTGACGACAATCTGTAAAAGCTGGAAGGCAATTCCTAGACAAATAAGCATCACGCCAAGCCCTGCAACGACGAACAATCCCTGCCAACCCATCGATGCATCGTAATGATCAAGCCGGCGTGTCGCACCCATAAACCCAAGGATATAGAGCGGAACAAACGCCGTCAAAAAGCCAATTAGCCAGCACCAGAATGCATACTTGCCAAGCGTCTCGTTAAGTCTAAAGCCGGCAAATTTAGGAAACCAGTACGTAAACCCAGAAAATATACCGAATATAACTCCACCAATAATCATGGTATGGAAATGAGCAACGAGGAATAGGCTGTTATGGACCTGGAAGTCGATTGCAGGTACTGACATGAGTACGCCCGCAACGCCACCAAGCGTAAAGGTAACCACAAAACCCATAAACCACAGCATCGGCGTCGTAAACCTAATTCGCCCCCGATACATCGTAAATATCCAGTTGAATACTTTTACTCCTGTCGGAATAGCAATAACCATCGTCATAATACCAAAGAACGCGTTTACGTTCGCTCCTGCCCCCATCGTAAAGAAGTGATGCAGCCATACGGTAAATGAAAGAAATACGATCGCCCAAATGGCCCATACCATTGATTTGTAACCAAATAATCTTTTGCCTGAGAATGCTGGTACGACTTCTGAAAAAATACCGAACGCTGGCAGTATTAAAATATATACTTCAGGATGACCCCATGCCCATATGAGGTTAATGTACATCATTGGATTTCCTCCACCGTCCGATGTAAAGAAGTGCATGTCAAAAAGCCTATCCAGTGATAGCATACCGAGCGTAGCGGTCAAAATTGGAAACGCAAAAATCACAAGAGTCATGCTCCCCAGTACGCTCCAGATAAATATTGGCATTTTCATAAGTGTCATACCGGGAGCGCGCATCTTTAGGATAGTCACGATAAAGTTGATTCCTGATAACAAACTTCCGACACCGGCAATCTGTAAGGCCCATATCCAATAGTCGACCCCGACGCCCGGACTATATTCAACTTCCGAAAGCGGCGGGTACGCTAGCCACCCCGCGGCAGAGAACTCGCCCACTGCAAGCGATATATTAATCAAAATGAATCCGGCTGCAAAAAGCCAAAAACTTACTGAGTTAAGAAACGGAAACGCTACGTCGCGCGACCCTATCTGAAGCGGTACGATCAGGTTTAATAGACCAAATATAAATCCCATCGCTACAAAAAAGATCATGATCGTTCCATGGGCCGAGAATACTTGTTGGAAGAAATCCGACGACACAATTCCATGCGCGTCACCACTTGAAAGCGCCTGTTGTGTACGTATCATTAGAGCATCGGCAACACCTCGAAGAAGCATTAGTGCAGCAATGACAATATACATAATGCCGATCCGTTTAGGATCAAGTGATGTCAGCCATTCTTTCCATAGCCATGTCCAGCGTTTAAAATAAAAGAGTGCTGCGACAACCGTCAGGCCGCCGAGCGTCATCATGACAACTCCGCCAATTGTTATCGGATCGCTTGGTAATGCATCAAGGGTTAATCGTCCAAACATTTAGTGCATCTCCATATTCATCTGTTCATGATCCATTGTCTCATTTCCACCCTCGGGAGTCATGTATTTCATGACTATCTTATCATACAGGTCAGCCTGCTTTAGCGAATAGGTCGCTGCTGGGACGTCCTTGCTTGGCGTGGCCAACTTACTATATTCAGTCATACCTAAACCTGTTGAGCTGTTCTGGTTAGAGCGTACCCACGTGTCAAAATCAGCCTGCGAAGTAGCTTTGGCAATAAACCTCATACCAGCGAACCCTTCTCCGCTAATATTTGCCGAAGAGCCATTGTAACTTCCTATATTATCAGCTTGCAAATGCAACTTGGTTGTCATACCCGTCATCGCGTATACTTGCCCGCCAAGGCTTGGAATCCAAAAAGAATTCATTGGAGCGTCTGCTGTTATCTCAAAATTAACAGGTGTGTCTTCAGGGAACTGCACAAGGTTAACACTTGCTATCTTCTGCTCTGGGTAAATAAAAAGCCACTTCCACTGTAGGGCGACGACTTGTACTCGTATAGGTTTTACGTTCGACTCCAGCTTCTTATAGGGATCGAGCTCATGGCTAGATTGCCATATGACAACTCCCAAGACAAGCATAATCACACATGGCACACCCCACCAAATTGTTTCGTAAAGACGACTACCATCCCAGTCCGGTGAATATTTTGTGTTTGCTTTGGTATTGCTTTCACGATATTTCCATGCAATCCCAAACAGCATAATAAAAACAGGAATGACTACAGCAAGACCTAGAACGGTTGTAAAAATAATCAAATCTCGTTCTTTGTTCGCAATCGTTCCTTGGGGATTTAGAACGGCAATATTATGACCCTGCAATACAACGGTAATGATACCTACAAGTCCCGCTATCGCCACTAATAGCAGCAAGACTTGTATTTTTTTATTCACCCTAGATTTCTTTCAGACATAAGCATAACCACTTGCCCTCATAATACACGTTTTACGGTGTTTGATAAATGGTTAAATAACGGTTGCGTCGGTTGCTTGGGTAGTAACCGTTATAACTTTATCAATTACCGCAGTAACTTCATCACCCGTCAGTGTTTTAGCGTGCGACGTAAGACCGATACGAATGGTGATATTTTTAGTCTCGCCAGTATCCGGAGTGTAGATATCTACCGGTGAAACATTAAATTCCAGACCACTTTCCGTAAGACTTTTTTGAACTGCTGTGACTATCTGGCTATAGGTAATTTCTTTTTTAACTTGGAAACATATATCGCGTTCCGTTGACGGGTAGCGGCTTAGCGGCGTATACGATCGGCCATTTTTCTGAATTGCAGTAAGCAACGCCTCTGTTTCGATTTCAAAACCACCCGTATATTCAGGGAGCTTAAAATTCTTAGTAACAGTCCGTTTATATTCGCCCGCAACGCCTAAAAATACACCGGATGCTGCGTCGCGTACAGTAGCCGAACGACGATGTTCAAATGGAGCAGTGACCGGATAGCCAGGATTGTTGACTATCGTTTCATATATAAGTTCCAGCCCTAACGAATGAGCGAGAAAGTCCAGCATTTTTTTAGCTGCGTAAAACGGTGCGCCTTGACTTGCTTTTTTATGCGAAATGACAAGCGACAACATATTAAGCTCACCTGGAACGCCTTCGTCATTCAATCCATGGACTTTATTATGTGTTTTATTCAGTTCGAATACGGCAAGTTCATTATAGCCACCCTTAATGTTTGAATGTACTAATCCTAATAAGCTTGGTGTTAATGTTTGACGATAATACTGCAGTTCAGGACTTATAGAGTTGGTAAGCCGATATGAGTCCTCTGTTTTTTGCCCGGCGTTTGTTAAAACTTTGCCATGCACGAAACTATATGTCAGCACTTCGTTAGCACCTGCCCGTACTAATACTTTACGAACTTGCGAGCGAAGCTCGTCAAAGTCAGTTGGCATAATGGCAGTAAAGTCACGCTCTGCAAGCGTAGGAGTAATCGAGTCAAACCCATTGAGCCGGCCAATTTCTTCGATAACATCCTCGTCAATATGTATATCCGCGCGCCAATAAGGCGCTTCGATATGAAGAGTTCCGTCGTTCTCATCGGTCATTGTTATATTAAACTCAACGTTCTTTAGGCTGTCCGCCATATCTTCGATCGTATAGTTTGTACCTAGAACGGCATTCACTTTCGCTGCAGTTATGTCGATAGTTTGAGGTTCAACCTTACCCGGATATGCCTCGAAGACGCCGCTCGCTAATTTAGCACTGGTGTATTCGCCCATTAATTCAACTGCTCTTGCGAGGACTGGTGCGGTAAGTTCGGCTGGTTGGCCTTTCGTAAAACGCGTAATAGCTTCACTAAAAATGCCGTGGCGCATTTGCGTTGCACGCAGGTTATACAAGTTGAACGTTGCACTCTCTAAAATAATTGTTTTCGTATTTTCATCGATTTCTGTTGATTTACCACCCATCGCACCAGCTAGGCCAATAGCCGTTTCACCTGCAGCAATAACAATATCTTCTGGCGCAAGCTCAATAACCCGTCCATCTAACAGTTCCAGTGTTTCCTTGTGGTGTCCTGCACGCACATGAATATCTGCCTTGCCGCCAGACACTGCAACAACTTTATCGTAGTCAAACGCATGGAGTGGTTGTCCGGTAAGCATCATCAGGTAATTCGTTACGTCTACTACAGCATTTATAGGTCGTACGCCGACGCGCGTAAGATAAGACTGAACTTCAAGTGGTGACTGTTTTTTCGCGTCAGCACCCGTTAGTAATATTGCTTGATAACGAGCAGACAATTCTGGATTATCTATAGCAACTGACAGATCGTATGTATTTTCTTGGTCGGCATTCAGTTCGGGTTTTGTATTCGCTAGCCAGTCGGGCGTTTCGAACGGCAGGCCGGTAATTCCGGCAACTTCGCGGGCAAACCCAATAATACCGAATGTATCCGGACGATGTGTGAGTGATTTATTTTCAATATCTAAAAGACTGTCATTAAGTTCGTATACATCCGCAAACTTGCTACCCGGTTGGGCATCAACGGTTATTTCTAGAATACCTTCGTGATCATCAGAGAGGCCTAGTTCTTTACTACTTGCGACCATTCCATTACTCATCACTCCCCGGAGGTTACGACTGCCTAAAACAAAAGGGTCTTTCGTGCCGAACGTATCGGGAACGACCGAGTTAGGCGGAAGCCACGCAACCAAAAGACCTGATCGAATATTCGGCGCACCGCAAACAACCTGAACTAGTCCGTTTTCATCGCGCTCAACATCCTTAGCCGCACCGCCATCATCAAGTTTTGTCACATTTAGATGGTCAGATCCTTCTAATTTTACACACTCAGCAACACGCGCAATCACTATGTCTTTGTATTTTTCTTCAAGATCAATGATCTCTTCGATTTCAACTAAACGCGCACCGATTAACGTCGCAAGTTCGTCATTCGGCATGTTAATTTCAGTAAATTTTTTCAGCCAATTAATTGAAACTATCATGATTGCTCCTCGCTATGCCATGGAAGATGATGTTTGGCCCGGCCTTCGCCGTAACTATCAAAAAGATAAAAATCTTTCACACTGATCTTAAAGAATCGTGCGTCGCCATCTTTTCGAATTTCGTTTAACAGGCCTTCTGACTCACCATACCTTTTAACGTACGCGGGGTATGCGATTTGTTCCGCATCCGCGCTACTTAGTATTTCCGCTATGCCCTCAAAATCTACACAGCGAACTTTTTGGTTTTTGTGATGCTGCGTAACAATATTTCCAGCAACGTGTGGATTTTTCGCAATTTCCTGTGCGTGGCGGGTTTTTGTACTCGACATGAAATATAAATTAAGTTCATCGTCATATGAAAAATGTACTTCACAAACCCATGGCTTATTGTCTTCAACCGTTGCAAGCGACATATGAATAATCTGAGGAATATACTCACGAATAATCGCTTCTATCTGTTCATTGTTCATACGAATTTCCTTAGGAATGCCAATTTTCCTGATTCAAAATGACGGACGTCTTCTATGCCGTATTTCAGCATGACTAGACGATCAATGCCGCCGCCCCATGCAAAACCACGATATTTCTGCGGGTCAATATCTGCCATTTTTAGAACATTCGGGTGAATCATGCCACATCCAAGCATTTCTAGCCATTCGCCAGGTTTGCCGCCAAGCGCTGCTGGTCGTTCGATTAAAAATTCAAGCCCGGGTTCGACGAACGGAAAATAACCTGGCTGAGTTTTAATCTTCAACTTTTGTCCGTAATATACCTCGAAGAAACTTCGAAGTGTTCCGAGCATTTGTCCAAGCGTTGCATCGTCGCTCACAAACACGCCTTCGCATTGGTAGAACGTATGTTCATGTGTCGCGTCGACATCTTCGTTACGAAATACACGGCCATAACTAATTGCCGCAATGTTACCGCCAGCCTCTAATTTTTCGCGACCCTCTTTTAGAATTCGATTTTGCATAGTACTGGTGTGTGCTGGTGGAATGAAACCCTCTTCAGTACGGAATGTATCGTAGCCGTCGCGTGCCGGGTGGTTTTCGGGGAAGTTAAGCGATTCGAACATATGATAATCATCGTCAAGCTGGCGGGATTCAACCGCCTCAAATCCCATACGCGTAAAAATATTAATAACATTTTCTAGTTCCCGGGTAAGGGGATGCTGCGTTCCTGTTTCTGTCGGTAAAAGCTTGGGTGTTTTTGTGTTCACATCCCATGGTGCGGTTACGTCAAGTGTCTCAACCTCTTCATCTTGACTCTCATATTCTTGGAGTTTTGCTTCAATTTCGAGTCGCAATTGGTTGACTGCTTGTCCAAATTCAGCACGGGTTTCAGCTGACTGGTCTCTGATTGCTCCAAAAAGCTTCTTGAGTTCTGGCCCGCGTAAAACATTCGCCCTTAGTTCGGGTGTTTGCATTCGTTCAAGAAGTAAATCTCGCGCAGCGGTAATTTCAGCAAATGTTGTCATCTGTTCCTAAGTATAGCTTTTGGCCGTTAGATTTTCTACTGGTTTATTTTGTCGCTTTTTGAACGGCAGTCATAAAGTTAGCTTGAGTAGTTGTTTTTAATGTATTTAATTGATTCTGAAGCGTTGCAAATTGTTCAGAAAAATCAAATGAGAACGACTCATGCGCATCTAGCTTTTTAGCTGCATCGTTTGCCGCTACAATAAAATTCGTATAGGTTGTAGTCGTGTTCTTAGCAAGCTCTTCTTGTCCCTTTGGCACCTGGACATTTTTAAATTTATCAAGAGCAGCTTGATAAGCCGGGATAAGCTTTTCACGTACTGGCGAACCGTCCATGACAGCCCCACCACCGATATAGTCATTGACTTTCATATTCAATAAGCCCTGAACTGAGTCGGCAAATGCATAGGTTATAGCTAGCTCTCCACCGGCATATTTGGCTAAATCCTGATATAAAGCTGTTAATTGATCTTTCGATGCAGCCGCTTTTTTATATGCTTCAGAATGCTCAGCACCATATACATTAACTGAATCTAATGCTGGTATTGCTTTTATTTTTGCGGTTACGACGTTAGCAAATTCCTTTGCAGTTTGCTCAGAATTAACTTTTGCTATCTGCGTCTTAATTTCTTCATTTGCTAATTTACTATAGTCCGTTATGTCAGGTTGGTAAGTGGCTGCAATTTCATCAGCCTTCTTGACACTAGCCTGGTCATTAGCATTTTTGACACTTAATGTTACGCCTAAAATAATGACAATTACTATAATGCCAGCGGATATTAAATAAAGTGGTTTTGATAAAAATTGTTTCATATTATCTATTATGTCAAAGTCCTTATGAGAGTTCAAATTAGTTGGGTCTAGTCATTAACCAGACCATCAGACCTACGACAATAATGACAATAACGATCCAAACCCATGCAAGGCTTGTGGTTGTTTTAGTATCTTTTAAATAGTTAGAGTCGGACACGCCATCAGGTCGATCAACAGCTTCCATTTTAGCTTTTTGCTTTGCTTTTTCCGTTAGCTCAGCCGCTAACCGTTCCTGTAATTTAGTGCGATTGCTATTTTGATTTACAAATAATGCCATGCTCTCATTATAGCACTCGTGTTTATTGTCAGTAGAATATGTTATACTAACCCCATATTTCACTATAAGGAGGGAAATAACATGGCTACTAAATCCGCTGCGTCGTCAGCAAAGAAAAAGTCGGCTGCAAACAAGTCGTCTGCAGCGACAAAAGTAACAACCGTAAAAGCTGTTGAATCACGTCCAACAACTAGTTCTACGGCTAATAAGCGTGCGCGTTTCAACGTGCCTCTAGCAGCAGCAATGATTGCCGAATTCATCGGCACGTTCCTACTAGCAAGTGTCGCATTACTAACACAAGGCAACCCACTATACGTTGGTTTCGCCCTAATTGGTATTGTACTTGCCGTTGGTGCGATGTCAGGTGCACACGTTAACCCTCTTGTCACCGTAGGTGCATGGGCAACACGTCGTATCACAGGCATGCGAGCCGCGGCTTACCTTGTTGCGCAGGTCCTCGGTGGTCTTGCTGCACTTGGTATCATTAGCGCCTTCATTGGTGGTGCTCCAAAGCTATCAGCAGACGCAGCCGCATATGGCCAACAAGCAGCAACACTATTCGAGGTTGCAAAACTCGTAGACGGAAAAGAATGGTTCTTGTTCTTTGCAGAACTACTTGGTGCTAGCGTTCTTGGATTTGCTGTTGCAAGTGCACTACGCGAAAACAAAGAACGTATCGCAGCCGCATTTACTGTTGGTCTAGGCCTATTTAGCGCCCTAGTTATCGCCAGTGTTGCTGCAGGATATGTTGGTGGAAACGCTGTTGTTAACCCAGCAGTTGCCTTTACACTAAGTGCCTTTGACTGGTCTGATTTTAAATGGTGGTCAGTTGCTATTTATATCGTTGCCCCACTCATCGGTGGTGTTGCTGGATTCTTCCTGCAGGACGTCCTAAAGACAAGTACCGAAGAAGCTTAAGTTTCTCGTTACGCAAAAACACCCCGCTAGCTAGCGGGGTGTTTTTTAGTATTCGTCGTCTTTGTGCGGGCGGTCTAATAAAAGCGCGTCGACATTCGAATCATTGCCTGCGATCTTAACGACATCTTTATCTATCTTGCCTAGCTCTTTATGGGCGCTATTGTAGTGATTAACCGTTGTGCCTAGTGATGCGCCAAGCTTTTGCATATACTCTTCAAACTTACCGATATGCAGCCCCAGCTTACCTACGCGTATCTGAATATCTTTGGCTTGTTCTTCAATCTGCAAACTACGAAGTCCTTGCAAAACTGTCTGCAGATACGCCATAAAACTCGTAGGGCTGACAATGATGACTTTCTTATCCCGAAAGGCATATTCAATCAAATTGCGAGAACTCCCGCCAACACCTACATTGCTGATGAGTAGATCATAATACAGCGATTCGCTGGGAATAAACATGAATGAAAAATCCATCGTTTTCTCACTCGGACGAATATATTTGCTCGTCTCGTCAATGCGCGCTTTTAGGTCTGCTTTTACTTTTAGCAACAAACGCTCACGTTCAAGCTTGTCGGTTGCTTCAATCATACGATTGTAATTCTCAAGGCTGAATTTACTGTCGATTGGAAGAATTTGGCCTTTTTCTAGAAAAATTACCGCGTCGACAATCTCGCCGTCATTAAACTTATACTGCATCTGAAACTGCGCCGGAGACATGACGTTTTCCAAAACGGACTGCAAATAATATTCACCAAACACACCGCGCTGTTTTGGGTTTTGCAAAACATTTTGCAAAGTTCTTAACTCGTCAGCCACATCAACAACCCGGCGATTAGTTTCATCGAGTTTTGCAAGTCTATGCGTTACATCGGCGACCAGCTTTGCACTTTCACCCAGTTGTTTTTGGACAGATGTCTGGACGGCCATATTACTGCGTTCAAGCGTAGCGCCCATGTTCTGCTGTAAGTTAGCAATTGTACGCGTAAGTTCGGTTACATCGGTCTTCATGAGCTCAACCGCACTACTGTTTTTGATTTCGCGAAGCCGTTGATTTAGCGTAAATGCAAAAGCCGCGATTGCGATAATAATAACGACAAGTAAAATAATCAGAATTGTTTGTTCCATATGCTTTAGTATAGCATTAGCTTGTCATGAGAAATCGCATCACAAGGAGTAGCCCGAAAGATATAATGACCGCCAGCCAAAACATTCGAACCCGTGAAATCCAAGTGAATACAGCATATGCAAGTGCATATAAAAGTATCGTCCAAAGTGCACTGACATACCATGTCGCGTCCAAAAGGAATTCCGTCAAGCCCCAAAGGCTGATTGTCACCGCAAGCACCACCAGAAGCGGACGGTACACGCCCAAACGAACCAGTCCTAACAGCATCAAGATAGCCGTCACGATTGAAGCGGTAGCAGCACCGTATTGAGGAGCGGCACTACACTGAACCGTCACGTCACCTTTACAAAAGATCGCCTGAAAAACGTATACGTCCAAAAGATATGACAACCCCCATACCAGCAGTCCAGCCCCAGCACCCAGCAGCAATACCCAAATAAAATCTCGCATCGCCATCGATGTAAATGTCGATGGTGTTTCGTCAACTGGTGTTTCGTTCATCTTAGTACTCCCTTAATATAAGGTTATTGTACTAGCTTTTTGCTTTTAGCGCGAGTTTCTGCGCCGGATTTGCCCCTATCGGCTTGCAAATACCAAAGTGCACCGACACTAGCAACCAACAACCCCCCGATAACATCTAGTGGAGTGTGTACGAGTGCAAGTACCCTGCCAACACAAACGAGAAGTGTTAGGACGACGAGTATGACACTAAGGATTTTTTGACGCGTCTCAAACCAAACAGCCAGTGTCAGGAATGCTGTAAAAAGTGCATGGTCCGAGGGAAAGCCAGGGTTATTCAAATACGACGCACCAGGCGCAACACCTAATATCTCGAATGGACGCTCGCCACTTGGCTGGTAAATGGACCCGAGTAGTTTTGCGAAAAGATACGACGTAAGCCCCGCCATTAAAATCCGAACATACGCTTCATATCGATGACCTTTTGGTACGCGAAATAGTAATGCGTATCCTGCAATGACAATAATAGGAATAACTGCACCATCAGCAAGTAGCTTAATAATAGTCTGGATTGTCATAGTACCAGTATACAGCTAGTCTGCCATAAGCGGGTTTAACTTACGCGGTTACGTCTAGCTATGACAAACTTGTCAATCCGTCCAGACGACCAACCCTTTTGATGAAGTTCTTCTTTTAACTTCCCTAACAGCGCTAAACGAAAAGCGCGAGGGCTAGAGAAACCACTCGCACGTGTAATCTCATCAAATGAATGCTTTTTTTGCTTAGCCCTAAAATCCGCTGCACTAATTCCTAGAATCTCAGCGCGCAAGTCGCCTTTTCGATCGTGACGTTGTAGAAGCCGGTCAAACTGCGATCCATGCCGACGCTTCCTTCCCGGTATTTTAGTGATACCCGGCACTGTCGCCGCGACTGCCGTCACAAGTAGAAGTGATGCCAGTGTTTTGGTTGATAACCGCATAGATTAACCTCCTTATAAACGCTAAAGTTCTTACGTTTTTAGTATAAGACGTGAAAATATGTGAAAAGAATGTATTTTTTACAATGATTATGAGTCAAGGATACCAATAGCTCGAGTAGCAACGAGAACAACGGTCACGACAGATACAAGCGCCTGAACCATCATCAAAAGCTTAGCCTTGTGTGAAATTGGGATAGTGTCCGCAGACGCAAAGTTCGTTACGTTTGTTGTTGAGAGATAAAGATAATCCGTAAAACCCGGTAGCCACATAGGGCCACTAATATTAGGGTGGATCATCTGAGGAAATACAAAATCTCGTTCCTTTTCTTCGGTAACGCGTTTATCCGGTCCGCCACCATCGATTTCCCAATACAGCAAAGCAAACATAAAAATATTCGTTACATAGATCGTAAAACCACTTAATAATAACGTATGGCCATCGGTACTACTTGTTTGCTGAAACGTCAGTGCATCTACAAGTAAAATAAGTGAAAAAATATTGATTGTGGCAACGATACCAATTAAAGCAAGCGCGAGCAATCGCCGAGCTCTAGACACCCGGTTATAACCTTCGCTTGTCACAATAGCTAGGGCAACTAATAACACCGCCTCGAACCCAATAATAATGAATTTGTTATACGGTAAGAACGCATCGCCTGTCAAAAACTGAAGAGCCATAATAACAATTACCCCAAATTGCAGCTGCCAAATCGGGTCATGCGTACGGCGAAAAACCTTGCTGACATTTAGTTTTGGTGTTGGCTTCATATCACTTGAATTATAGCATAAGAGGTTAGCTGACGCTTACGCCGAATAAGTATCCAACACCATACGTGACTACCGATGCCAAAACAATGATTCCTAATTGCCTCAGAGCTCCGTATACGACAGACTTGCCGCTTGAAGTACTAATATAACCCCCTACAATAAGCCCTCCTATGCAGGTGAGAATGATCGATATCCATATCGCAACTGATCCTTCAAGAAAGAACCACGGAGCAAGTGGCGCAAGCGCGCCTAGCGTAAAAAGTGCGAACGAAGAGATTGCGGCAACCCAGGGTGAACCAAGCTCGTCGGGATTAAAACCCATGACCTGCCTAGCATAGACTTCCGTCAAATGACGATCATCTTCGGCGATTTCATTTGCCGCAGTTTCGGCAGTTTTGTCGCCGTGCCCACTTTTAGACAGACCGTCTTCGACTTGCTTAACTAACAGTTCTCGATCTTCGAGGATCAACTTTCTGATATCTTTTAGGATACCTCCGAATAACTCTGCCTGTGCTTTAACGGAAATCCACTCGCCTGCAGCCATGCTTACTGCACCGGCAATTAAACCTGCGAATCCAGCCAAAAGTACGTTATGAGCAGCCGACCCGGCACCCGCGACAGCAAGTACGATGCACAGAACACTCACTAGTCCATCGTTAACTCCTAAAACAGCCGCTCTTGCTGCCCCCCGCTGCACTTGAAGTGCGCGCTTTGCAAGCAATTGACTATCTTCTTCTTGATTCATTTATCTCATCCTTTTTGTGTTTGCGTAGGTTATATATTTAGTTTACCATAACTCCTGATCTCATTTCTTCCCACTTCTCTCGAGGACACAGTACGGACCAGTCTCTCCAGTTTTTTCTGTATTCTTCAAACTCACTCGGTTTTACTAAGTGAAGCCGCCCTGGCTGGTCTAGGGGGATACGATCCGGGAAACGAATTCCGTGCAAGTGATCTACTTCATGTTGGGCAATCCTAGCTACAAAACCCATCAGGTGTAATGTGATCGGTTTTCCTGTTTGATCTAGGCCTTCCAGGACAACGTCCTTAGAACGCATAACAGCGCCACAGATGTCCCCACAAGACCAACAGCCTTCACGTCCATTTACCTTTTCATCAGAATAAGACGTAATTTTAGGATTGATAATGGCTTGTAACTTTTGCTCTTTATTTGAGCCGTCAGCTGAAAGATCAATTGTTATGATTTGCTTGTTGATACCCAGTTGAACTGCCGCTAGCCCTACCATTTGACGCGTGTCCTCATCGTCATGGCCCTTTCCTGCTGAAAGCTGGATCATACGCCGTATGGTATCTTGAACATCAGGTAAAGTAATGTCGTCAACAAGCACTATGTTGGCTTTTTGATTTAAAAGCTGGTTGGTAGGTTCAACTAGGTCAATCATTTCTGGTCTAATAGTACCACTGATACATAACGTAAAAGATGTTATTGCGGTATATTTTTCTTGACACGGTATTCACTATGCTCTATCATTAAACCAAATGGTTGAATATAGATTACAGTTAGACACAATCTTTGGATCACTTGCCGATCCTACTCGTCGTGATATTCTGCAACGCGTCGCCACCACGCCATTAACAGTTGGAGAAATAGCAAAATCCTACAACCTTACCTTCGCAGCTATCTCGAAACACCTTAAAGTTTTAGAAAACGCCCACCTGATAACGAAACGTAAGCGTGGAAAGGAGCGGATCGTGGATATATCACCCAGTGCGTTTCAAGATGCTTCGCAGTATTTAAAACACTACGAAGCCTTATGGAGCCAGCGTTTCGACGCATTAGAAGAATTAATAATGGAGGACACCAAATGAACAAGAACAATATCAGCGTAAACAAAGAAACAAACGAATTTATTGCAGAACGCGTCTTTGATGCGCCTCGCACGCGGCTATGGGAGGCATTTGCAAATCCAGAACAACTTGCTAAATGGTGGGGTCCAAATGGCTGGGAAACGACTATTAAAACGTTCGAGTTCCGACCACAGGGTGTTTGGCTCTACGGCATGAAATGTGTCGACGAAAATCAAGGTGAATTTTATAACCAGGAATCTTGGGGCAAAGCGATATTCGAAGAAATCAATGAACCTGAAAAGATCGTGTATCGTGATTCATTCTCGGATGCCGATGGTAATATTAACGATTCGATGCCCACCGGCGTATCCACGCTCGAGTTCCACGATGAAGACGGCAAAGCACGTCTCGTTAGTCGTACAAAGTATGACAAGCCAGAAGAGCTACAGGCTGTCACGGATATGGGTATGGAACAAGGCTTCTCCGAAACCTGGGATCGCCTAGCAGAATTTGTTGAAAACGACCAATAGCCCAAGGAGGTAATATGTGCCGGAATATCAAACCGTTATTTAATTTTGAACCCAACGCAACCGAAGACGAAGTGCGCGGTGCAGCCCTTCAATTTGTGCGCAAGATTTCCGGCTACAATACCCCATCGCAGGTTAACGAACATGCGTTCAATCATGCAGTTGAAGACGTTATGATGGCTGCACAAAAGCTGTTAGATTCACTCGTCACAAATGCAGACCCAAAAAACCGCGAGGAAGAATCTGCAAAAGCTCACGAACGAGCACTTAAACGTTTCGGAAATGTATAATAAGGCTATTGATGAAAAAATCTAAAACTGAAAAAAAGAATTCAACCGAACTTGACATTCATGAACCTCGGGTGAAAACATTCTTTCAACTACTTGGTAATACCCTTTTTGTGTCTGTTATTGACTACACCGTATGGTTTGCAATTACGTTCTATACCTTCTTACAAACAAACTCCGTAGCCGCTACTGCTATTATTGCCGGAATATTTTTAGTTATGACCGCACTTACAGGAATCTGGTTTGGCAGTCTAGTGGATCATCATAAAAAGAAAACGATGATGCTACTTTCTACCGCCGCTTCTTTTGTTTTATATCTTATCTGTTTTGCTATTTATCAGACAACACCTCATGATGTTTTCAAAGATCCGTCTAGCGTTATGTTATGGGTATTCGTGACACTATTAATGGTGGGCGTTATTGCGGGAAACATTCGCAATATCGCCATGCCAACCCTGGTAACAATTTTAATCCCCGAAGATCGTCGCGACAAAGCTAATGGGCTAGTTGGGACGATATCCGGAGTAGGCTTTTTAGTAACGTCGGTAATTAGCGGAGTGTTGGTTGCTATAAACGGAATGTTCTATGTATTACTACTTGCAGCCGCAATTCAAATATTGGCCATCATTCACCTTTGGTTTATAAAGGTACCAGAAAAAGGCGTGGTTCATGTAGAGGGTGCTCCTGCCCCATCAAAAAAAGTAGATCTAAAAGGCACGTTCAAGCTTGTTCGTGGCGTCCCCGGTCTCATGGCGCTCATCCTATTTACAACGTTCAATAACTTCCTAGGTGGAGTATTTATGGCACTTATGGACGCCTATGGACTATCGCTTGTTCCAGTTCAAGTATGGGGATTCTTGTGGGGGCTACTCAGCACTGGCTTTATTATCGGGGGCTTGATTATTGCTAAAACAGGACTTGGTAAAAACCCCGTGCGTGCCATGCTTCTTGCTAATGTTGTTCTATGGATTATCAGCAGCCTATTTACGATCCAAGCGTCAATTATTCTTCTAGCCGTTGGCATGTATATTTACATGCTTCTTATGCCTTATATCGAAGCATCTGAACAAACAATTCTGCAGCGGGTAGTGCCCTACGAACGCCAGGGTCGGGTATTCGGCTTTGCTCAGAGTGTTGAGCAATCTGCTTCCCCGTTAACAGCTTTCGTAATTGGACCAATCGCTCAATTCATCTTTATTCCATTTATGACAACTGGGGCAGGTGTTGATCTTATAGGTGACTGGTTCGGCACAGGTATGAACCGCGGTTTGGCACTCGTATTTACCCTTACCGGAATTATTGGGTTGGTTATCACCCTGATTGCGCTTAGCTCAAAATATTATCGGCAACTCTCCAAACAATACCTGCAGTCACACGTTAATCAAAAGATTGCAGAGTAAAATCTCTACTTTTTAGCAGCGCTATAATCAGGCAGTTCCTGAAGAGCCCATGTGTTACCGTCAGGATCGCTAAAATAGACAAAACGTCCCCAATCCATGTCCTCCACGTCACTCACTTCCACACCACGCGATGCTAATTCATCGTGGGCAACGTCTGCATTCTCGATAACCATCTGTAGGCCTTTTTGTGATCCAGGGGTCATTTCAGTGAGCCCCTCGCCAATACAAATCGAGCACGCAGATCCAGGGGGAGTCAGTTGCACAAAACGAAGATTTTCATTAACTCGTTGGTCGTGATCAGCGTTAAAACCAATCTTATTAACATAAAAATCTTTTGCACGGTCTACATCGGTCACCGAAACCGGTATAAGTTCTAGTTTCATATCAAATGCCATATCACCCTCCTTATGGTTATATTTGTATTATAACTTCTAGAGAATATTCTGAACAATGGGACTTAGTATTACGCCATATTTATTGACTTTTCTTATAAATAGTACTATAGTATATGTCACATGACAGAGAAAAATCCTGGTTTTATAGAGAAACATAAAAAAGGCATAGCTGCCACCATAGCTCTAGGAGCTACTGCTGTTATGTTTGGCCCGAAAGCTATTTCCGAGCTTGATGAAGCGATATATCCAAAAAGTGAAATTGTGCGAGGAGTCCCAGCACAAGTAGAATCTCATTCTTATAAACATGTATGTAGAGCTTACGGTAAGAATGCTATCTGCCTAGCATGGGGTTACAATTATTATCTTGGGCTTGAACAAAACCATAAGGATATTGAAGCCGCCAAAGAAGGCATCCAAACTCAGTCTTTCGACCCAAAAGTTGGCGAAGTCTATAACGACTCCAATTACGATACAGTTCGGGTAGCTCCAGAGATCTGGCAAGCATATCCAGATGGAAGCGTTATTTCTTTTGACGGCCCCGTATCTGAGCCTCTAGAAAGATAGCCGCTCACCCTTGAGCATCGCAGCGTAAAGTGTTACAATTTCTAGGCATCGATGGGATGTCGCCAAGTGGTAAGGCACTGGTTTCTGGTACCAGCATTCGGGGGTTCGAATCCCTCCATCCCAGCCAAGATGATTATGCTTAAAGAACTCCGCGGAGGAGTTCTTTTTGTTTTACATTACAAAATAGTCGTTGTTATATAATAGACCCATGATTAAAGAAATTTGGTTCGACCTTAACGGCACACTCACGCTCCAATCAGCCGAATTCCTAAATGCCTTAGACGCACTATGCTTTGAAGCCTATGCAGAAGCAACCCGTCAGCCTACAGGGGATAAAGTTAAGGACGAATATCGTCGTGCATACAAAAAATATGGAAGTAAATCGGCCGTTTTTAAATCACTCGGTATGCCCAAAGATTTTTGGCCAAACTACTTTAGTCAGCTTGACGAATCTGAATATTACCAGCCAGATGAGCGAATCTACAGGACAGTTGACGCGATCCGCAAAGTACTGCCGATTGGTTTGCTTAGCAACTCCAGGCCAGAGCGAGTAGAGCGTACATTACGTACGGTGAACATCGACCCTTCATGGTTTACTCACATCCTCACAAGTGATGATATTTCCGAACCGAAACCAAACCCGCAAGGTTTCGAGCTGATGATTAATCGCAGTAATGCCAATTCTAATGAATTAGTTTTCGTGGGTGACCGGGAAGATGTCGATATTATTCCCGCGAAGCGACTTGGGCTCGTTACAGTTATGGTGTGGGGTCAGTCTCAAGAAGCCGATTACTCTTTTGATGACTTTACTGAATTGTTACAGCTACTCCCTTAAGGGGCTACGGATAGCTATCGAGCTGTTCACAGATCTCATTGATGTCGACATTTCCTCCGGCATAAAAGTTCTATTCCAGGACCTTAACCCCAGCCATGTAGAACGGATCTCATTTTCGAGGTCCTTTTTACTTTGCTTACCACTGTTATTTTCGTCGTTTTCAGAAGTTTGGTTAACCATTTTTATTCTCCTAGTAAATTACGGGTTAATTGAACATTTTCGGCTATAGCATGAGCGAATTTTGTGTATTTAACAGATATGCCTCCATCACTGAATGTTAAATTGGTAAAAAGTTTGGTTATAATGAGCCGTTTCTGGCCCGGTGTCTTTTTCGCGTATATAAAACCTGCTTTCTGCGTTAGTTCTAGCACCACAAGGCTGTATTCCAACCTATGAGCTGAGGCGACGTCTACCTTGCTTAGTTGATGCGCTAATTCTGCCTTTTGGCTCACGAACTGTTCATGTTTTTCCTTGTATCTTTCTGGCGTTATATCGCCTGATAGCTTGTCGTCATATAAGCCGTCGTCCATTCGTTGAATACGGTCAATCTGCATTTGTATTGATGCTACAAGCTTCTCTTTGTTTTCCATCGTATCCGTGTATTCTTTTTTCATAGCATCAGCGACCCACTCGATTATTTCAGGGGATGGACATATGAGCTTCGAGAGCTTGTCTGCGATGATGGCTTCAATCTTATCCTCGCGTATGAACTTTCTTTGCTTACACGCGTCGCTTTTTCTTTGACATGCACCGTAGTAGCGGCCTTTTTGCTTTTGCCATGTGACCACACCGCCACATCCGTCGCAGGTGATCATATTTTTAAAAACAGGATTGTGTCGCTTAAGAACAGTTGGTCTGCCTTTATGCATCTTGGCTTGTACGCTATCGAACAAGTCCTTACTGATTAGCTTTTCTTGAGCTCCCGGATAATCCTTGCCGTTATGGCGATTAATTCCTATGTAGAAAGGATTATTGAGTATGCGCTGTACCTGGCTTTTGTAGTAAGGTCTGCCTTTACGAGTTCTAAGACCCATCAATTTCATCTCATCAGCAACCGAAGCGATTGAGTGGTTCGGTTCTGTGTAAAGCTTAAATGCTTTCTGTATTAAGCTCTTAGTGTCGGGATCGGGAACATGGATTCTTTTGCTGCCAACTACAACAGTCTTATAGCCGGGAGGTGGAGGGGCTGGAAGCCACCCTTGAGCGAGTTTTTCAGCCCACCCTTTCATAGCTTCTTCTCGTAGATTATCTGTATATTTTTTAGCAACCGAAACGTGGATACTCCACATGAATTTTACGTCTGAGGACGCGTGCTTATGAAGCTGCAAGCCTTCTTTGACTGCGTGTAGTCTGCGATTTTCGTTTTGTTCAAGCCATTCATCAATAGCAACTGAATCACGAAAGTTACGTGTAAACCTATCAGTCTTTTCTACAGCAAGGTGAAAGACGTTATTCTTTTCAATATATTCGAGCATTTCATGGAATGTTTTCCGACCTTGCTCTTTGGATGCAGTTTCGGCAATCTTAAATACTTTGACAATAGTAAGGCCTTTTTTCTCACAATATCCACTGAGGAGTTTGAGTTGAGAGTCTAGGGAATAGCCCTCGTCCTCCTGTGCTTTACTCGACACCCTTGCAAGTATCACTGCGTTTGATTGCTGCGCCATACCCCTAGCTCCTATTCGTTTGTATCTTCTGCGAGAATTTCAAAAAGGCCAATCAGATCTTCGCCGATCTCTTTTGCCTCGTCATATGATATTGCCCTATTCTGTTCACGTCCTAATATGAGCTGAAGTGATTTCACTCTGTCTTCTGCGACAGGTTGACCTACTATTTCATATACCATGCTATTTCTACTATCCATCTACGTATAATTATACTATACGTCCTCGTATAGTTGCAATATATAATATGCCTCAATTCGTTGTACTATCAACCCCCATAGACGCATCTAAGTTATACTGGATTATGTGAGATCATATACAGAAGACGAGATTAGAGAAATTATTCTAAACCCATATTATGCGATTAATTTTAGAAACACTTTATTTGTAAATAGCAGCCCTCAATTTGCTAAAGAGGATTGGGTTTTAAAGAATGCTGACCTTATGAATAAGATAGGTATAAAGACATGGCTGGAAAAATTACTGGCTGTATTGTCAGAGGATGCGCCATTAGGAGAAATTGATTCTGTCATGAATCCTGTATCTGCAATAACTATCGCAGATACGTATAGAGGCGTTCACGAGCCTATTGTTACTCCTAGCATGTGGGTTGAAGCAAACCAAAAATCGATCGAAGATTCTGGTAGTGAATCATGGCTATCGAGATTCTTAGATGCCCTACAAACTCGCTCTGAAAACGACAAGAACTAAGAAACATTTACTCTAAACTTAGTTTATTATCGTAATTAAACCTACTTTATCTCTTTTACCTCTATATATTACCTTTTCTTTTCTCCCTTCTTAATATATAAATATATAGAAGATGATATTAATAATTTGCTTATAGCTCCTACCTTGTCATGAATACTAATACCGCAAAATACAGACTGCCTTTAAATAACAACCAAACACAAGTTCTAGAATTACTATATAAGTTTAGATTTGGTAGTAGTGATATTATTGCTCGTTATTTTGACAAGCCGAGCGGAGCTTTTGTTTTTAAACGTATGAAGATATTGGAAGAGCAAGGCTATGTTGCTAAGCGCTATGATGGAAGCTATCGAATTCAAGGCAAGCCCGCAGCGTACTATTTATTACCCGAAGGCGCACGCAAACTACAAGAAGATAAAAAAGTCCAAGAGTCCACAGCCCGCATCAAAGCAATTTATAAAGACAAAACCGTGTCCGAGCAATTCATACAGGAATGTCTAGATATTTTCGATATTTATATCACGCTGCGATCACACAACTCTGGCATTAAGTTTTTTACCAAGGCATACTTAGGTCACGAAGATTATGACTACTTTCCGCATCCACTTCCTGATGCATACATGAAGCTCCAAGATGGAAAGCATTACTTCTTGCAAGTACATCATGAGCATCAACCATTCTTCGTAGCAACACGAGCTGTCAAACGTTATTTGGATTATTTTGAGAACGGTGCGTGGGATGATACGGGCACAGATTTTCCAGTGCTTTTATTCATTGTGGATAGTAGCTTGGTTCAAAATAGAGTTCATAAACTGCTGCGCAAGCAAACGAACGGCTTAAAAGCCTACACAGCTCTGAAAGACGATATCATGAATAACGCAGACGGTCGCGTGTGGCGTGATGCCGACGAGCCTGATGATGTTTACTCGTTAGATCAGCTAAAAAGCCTAGAAGCTGTAGAATAGGCATATGGAGACTTTCACTAATATCGTTAACTGGTACGCTCAACAGAAGAACTATTCTGATTTCATAAAAGACGTTCTTTTTGCGGTAGGAATAATTGCGACATTATATGGATACTTCAAATTTTTAAAATTCCTCACACAACGAGGAGCATTAAACAAACGCTTAGAAATGGAAAACGATGCCAAGATGTATAAAGAAGTACAAGGCGGCCTAAAGGCTTTTGTCGATAGCTACAAAGACGCCACTTCGAAAAATCGTCGAGATATAGCAATTAAGCTACTATATATCAAAAACTATCCTTATAAGCTCGAAAACGATGGTTATAGTCAGATGCTCTATTATTACTTTCTATCCGAAGGCCACCAAGCAAGTGGCTATATATCGACTACAGGCTTATACGTAATGGGGTATTTAGGGCACTTTAGCAATGCAATCTACTATAACTCCAAAAGCGAAAAATGGTTTATTGATAAAGAGGGTCTCAAATTCAGGAAGTATAAACAGCTCAAGCATAAGCAACTCGTAAAACGCATACCTTTTGCAAACATACTAGGCTATGACTTTAATTCAGATTGGGCAGACTACAACGAACCTGTTTTCTACACCAAGTACAAATACTACAAATGGAAATTATATGCCGATGACTTTGAAGCCGTTACTGTCGAAGAGGAATATCACCTTGCAAATAAAGTACACTTAAAAAAGAACAAACGCAAAAAGCGAGTTATCAAAACTCTGCTCCGCAGGATAAAGCATAAATTTACGATGCTATCAGTGTACAGAAAACGTCGCAAACACCTTAAGACTTTACGAACAAACAGTAAAAAGTAGCTAGTATTAGTTTGATATGATAGAGATAGCAAGTAGCGTGAGAGGTAATAAAGAAAATGAAAAATGAAAATCCGACAATCTTTTATTCATGGCAATCCGACCATACTAAAACACGATACTTTATCGAAGCGGCACTTCGAGCTGCTATTAAGAATCTCGCTGAGAATCCGGATATTGAACTAGCGCCGCGCTTTGACAAAGACACTCAAGGTAAAGTTGGGTCAATTAATATACCTACAACTATACGAAAAAAGATTGACCTAGCTGATGTCTTTGTTGCTGATATGACCTTAGTTGATGAAGGCAAATCAGGTCGAGCAATGGTAAATCAAAACGTCATGTACGAACTTGGATACGCCGCCGGGAAACTATCTGATGAGGCGACGGTCGTCCTGCTCAATTCGGACTTAGGTGGTAAAAAATTACTGCCATTTGATATCGCACAAAACCGTGTCGTGGACTTCTCACTTGAAAATGACAAAAAGGGTGAAAAACTAACAAAAACACTCGAAGGTATACTCAAGGAGCATTTACAAGATATCAAAGCAAAATTAGAGTCCGTTCAAGCTGAGTCTATTCAAGATAAATTGGTAGATGCGATCGAAAACAGCAAGCCAGCACGACGTTTGGCCGAGACATACTTCACCAATCTTTATGGAGACATAAATAAAATTTATCCGGGGAGATATAAATATGGAGAAGATAGCGGCGAGTACTACGCTAAAATCGTAGAAGCCTATGAAAAGACCTTACCTGTCATTCAAGAGTTCTACCAGATCATTAGTATGGCAACGGAATATAAGAAGGAAGATGTTTTACTCGCTGCATACAAGAAGCTAGAGAATTTATCAAAATACTTCGATGTCCTCCTTGACGATATAGGGGGATTGAGTGAGGCATCGAAAGAGTATCATGGTCTTGTCGTGTATGAGCTTGCTTCGATAATAGTCGGTAGCGCTGCTAAGGAGGATTGGTGGTCTGTTTTGCCAACACTTACCTCCCAGAAGTTTAAGCGGGGCAATAAACTAGACAAGCCGATTAGGCTAGAACGATTACGTCACTTTCCGCAAGGAGTTGAGGGCTTTATAAAGAAGCAAAATATTCGCTCAATTAGTATCCTGATCGAGAAACGCCATTCTTCTGACGATGACTTACTCCAAGCGTATATAGATGGTTCTTTATTAATGTGGTTCTTGGTAGATAGTACATCTTGGATGGTCTACCTTTTAGTTGACGATGATTATAGTCAACATTATCAACCACAATTTATTAAGCTATTCAAGAAGCCTTCATTTGTAAAAACCCTATTCCAAGCAAGCGACTGTACCACGTTAGATGAATTTAAGGACAGGGTTTGGGCATATATACAGAAAAGTGTAACTGGTTGGCCTGATGGTAATATGGCCACTATGTTTGCATCTGAAGATATAAAAACAAGAGAAGATATCGGTTTTCAAAATCAAAAGGTGGAATTACTCTGAAAACATGGTAAGATCTGTTGTCTCCCCAGATTGAACACCTAAACCTAATTTCTTTCGCACCATCACGACATCGAGGGTTGGTATATTGATTGCCCTAAGCAGTTCAAACTCTTCACCTTCAACAAATGCATCCTCACTTTGACCCATCCACACAACCTTGAAGCTAGTTGGCATCTCTTTAGTTCTACATAGAAAAGACATGTCTAGTCCATCCATGTGCGGTAATAATTTGCGGTGTAAATCTTTCCAGCTCGTTAAGTGCATATCTCTGTCTAAGCGGCAAAGAATCGAAGAATCTTTTGGGTAGGCTTTTTTAGGACTAAGCTTGGTGTGCTTCAGAAACTCTACCACATCATCATCAGAGTATTCTCCTAATGTAACAATTTCAAGATCATGCTCGCCAATAATTCTATTTTTACCGTCTTTTGCTAATACAAGCTGCATGATGTATGCGTCAGGGGTATTGTCATTAATGTGTGGGTTTTTGATCCATCGCTCCTTGTGGTCTTGTATCGTACATGCTAAAGCAAAAACTCCAGCACAGAATATCTCTGTTACTTGTTTTGTTGATTCATTGCTAAGTTCGTCTTTTCTTTCCATCAGATAGTACAAGGTTTCCCGTATGGCCTTTTGGGGAGAAAAGTATATGTTCGGATCTCTTGTAGAATTTAATTTGATCTTAGGTTTCATACTTTAATAGACTAACATTATTGAGATAGACATAGTGGGTTGGCTATACTATCTAAGAACTTGCATCTTGCTTGCAAGTGCAAGTTGATCCGTTTTCAAGGAAAACGGATTTAGTTGGGGATTTTGCGAGTCTTTTTACGACCTGGCTCTTGAACGACTGCTTTAGGCTCCTTTGATTTCGGCACATTATCGTTAGTATTAAACTTGGTTGCATAGTTATGCCGCGAAGCCTTGATGATATTTTTTGCCATACTAATATCGGGGTCTTGTTCAACTAATAAGGTTTCTCCGGAGAATGCTTCTTGTATCTTTGTTGCGGATATGCGAATGTAAAAGTTAAATTGAGGAAGACTGATAATATCACCCTCTTCTAAGTAAGGTTGAAAGTATGGTAGCAGTTTTTTCTCATCCGTGGGATTGCCAGATCGGAAACTAATCACGGTACCGACATTGGCAAGAATAATATCGACCATTCGGTAATCGTCCTGCTGTGAAGTGCTTTGCTCTGCCATTGTAAGGTAGAGCCTGTATTTACGCGCTTCAGATAGCATTTGGACAAATGAGGATGTTGCAAAGTTTTGGAATTCGTCAACATACAGATAGAACGGAATACGACTTTTTTGCGACAGCCGCGCACGTCTCAGTGCTGCAAGCTGTAATTTAGCAAGTACAGCAATACCAAATAGCTCCGATGTATCCTCGCCAAGTAAGCCTTTTGAGAAATTACAAATGAGAATCTTACCGTTAAGAATTTCGTCGAAGTTGATCGTAGATTTTGGCTGCTCTAAAATACGCTTTGCCGACGCAGAGAATAAGAAGCGTCCAATCTTGGAGGTGATACCGGCAACCATTTTGACCTGTTGCATACCACCCGCTTTGCCCATCTCGTTTCGCCAGAAGTTCTTAAGGTCTTTATTATCAAGCTTGCTGACGACCTTCTTTCGATAAGCTGGATCATTGAGTACATCGTAAATAGTAAACAATGTCGCATCTTCTACGTTAAGCGCCGTATGTATGGCATTACGAAGGACGTATTCGATACGATGGCCGCCACTGTCATCTTCGGAAAATATCTTACGGAATATCGATATAACGGATTCGGTCACAAGATCTCGTTCACGTAGTGCATTCTCCTCGTCAAGTCCCGAAGTCAGTTCAAGTAAGTTGACACCAACCGGGTACGATAGATCATCAGGATTAAAGTAAATAACATCCTTTTCACGCTCTTTTGGAATAGAATGAAGCAATGATTCGGCTAGATCACCATGAGGATCGACGATCGCAACGCCTTTGCCGTTTCGGATGTCCTGAATTAATCCATACTCAAGCATGGTGGTTTTACCATTTCCTGTACCACCAATAATGAAGATGTGCTTCTCCCGCTCTTTTGCAGTCAAGCCAATGTCGGTATAGATGCCACGATGGAAATTACGACCGAGAACTATGTCATAGTCAGTATTGTTAACTATAGACAAAGGAGGTGCTAGTGTGCGGCTCAACGACACGACAAGATTATCTGCCGTGGTGTGACTTGCTGGAAAATGATAAAGGTTGGCCAGCTCTAGAGACGAGAATACGTTGGAGTTACGCACTATCAGTGATGGCATACGATGAGTAAACGCCCACTCACGATAACGACCACGTAAGGCTTGCGGAAAGTTATAGCGAGTTGTAAGACTTTGTACCTTTGGAATACTGAATGATGCAATGGCGGATTCGACACCGTGCAGACGTTCCTCTTTATCTTTTGAGCTGGTAGCGACAACGCGAACCCTTAGTTCGGAGCGGAAGAGGTGGCCGTAGCCTTTATTGTGTGTTGCATCAGATACCTTATAGAATTCGTGATAGCGGTCAACAATTGCCGCCATATTGCGAACACGTGCGGGTGAGATAACGAGTTGCAATGTTACCTGTTCATCATCGGAAAGTCTATTCATAGCGCCTGCAATATAGGCAATCGGGTCATGTTGCTCAAATGTAGCGAGTGTCCGAATCGGTAGCGCAAAGTGTTTTGTTTGCTTAAATTCTTTTACTTTTGTAAAAGCATTCCTTTTCAGTAGCGGATCATCGATTCTTTTAACACGCGAGCCACTCAAGAAGGCGGCTATACTCCGCTCGATTGCATCAGCTTCTCGTTCACTTGTCCCGATGACATACCGCACTCCCTCTCTGCGAGTTGAGATTACCTCCAGCGAAAATATATTATTACGACGCAAAAGTTTGTACTTAAACTTCTGGGTTGCGCCTGCACCATGGAGAATGTGAAATAGTTGTTCTGTTGCCTCAGGCGTTTTACTTGCCTCATGCGATGGAGTAACTTCAATAAAGATCTTCTTCTGTTTGTAGATTCGTTTAAGATCAACAAAACGGATATACGCCATAAAGAGAAGGAGTATCAGGAGTACGATAGCACCAATTACTAAATAAGTAATCAATGCTTCATTACTGCCTAATCGTAAAATATGTTCCATAAAATTAAGTCCTTGGTGGTGGGTTACCGATCATAAATACGCGCGGGTTAACAGGAATGTTCGCAATCTTAATCTCGAAGTGTAGATGGGCACCATGAGCCCAGCCTTCTTCTCCCTCAAGTCCTATGATGTCACCGGGTTTTACAGGCTGTCCAACTTGTACCTTATGAGAAGACATATGCGCATAAATTGAAGTAATCCCGAAGCCATGATCAACAATAATGCAGTGCGAGCCGCAACCTGCAAGAACATTATCGCCAGCCTTAATAACCTTACCTTGCATGAAAACTGTTACAGCAGAGCCAAAACCACCATCAATATCAATACCACTGTGGGCTACCTGGTATGGTGGATTAGGATCTCCAAACTCTTGTGTTACCACTCCTCGGATTGGCCATGTCGTTGTCGCGTCCATGGTCGTTATAAGCGTTCCCTTAGCGTCGCGAACCTCGACTTTGTGCGTTACGGGATCAACAGAAACCAATGCATCTGACGCGCCCTGAACACCGTTGTTAAGCAGTCCGATGGTAGCAAATATAGGTAGGAGAATTATTGCCACAATTACACCAATAACAATACCGATCTCCTGACGGAATGAGTATACGGTCATTGCTACGCGGATGTATTGCATATTAGTCGTCTCGCTTAGCGAGTGTCTCCAATGGATTAGTCGTAATAAGTGGGTGTTCTTCTTCCGAAGCGGTGACATGAAGTGAGACATGTTGCTGGTCGGCAATAATTAGTGCATCACCTCTATCACTTGTGAGAAGATACGACTTTTCATAATCACTAAGTCGGAATTCACGGGTGACTTGTTCAATGGTAGTCGTATCTTGCCGCATAAGAATACGAAGTGAGCTTTGCGATGCAATAGCCCGGCCGTATTTGTCGGATAAGAAATCATTTGCTTGTTGGGTAATGATCGAGACACCAAGTCCGTACTTACGTGCACGGCGTACCAGTCCAGCAACAAAGCGAGCTGTTTCCTCATGCTCAAGAAGCATCCAGCCTTCATCAATAACAAGCATTCGCCGTTGAGGATCTTGTTTAACGGTATTTTGTACGAAATTTGCGACGATCATCATCATGATTTGGCGAATTGAATCAGGTAAATCTTTGATATCAAAAACCACAAGTCGGTTTGTGAGATCAATATTTGTCTGGTAGTTCAGTACATCCGCCATCGTACCAGTGAGATACTTCTCAAGACGCTCACACAGATCCGCCTCTTTCATTTTCTTCAGCTGCTTGTAGAGATCCTCAAGAATAGGAGACTTCTTCGCTTTATAAACGGCAAGGATAGCCTTATCAAGAGCTGCTTTTTCCGGAGCACTTAGACCGTCAACCATTAAGGCGATGACATCAGTTAAATCTTGAGCGTGTGCAGATACCTGTTCGGAGCTGCGAGAGGTAGTGGCCATATCAAATGGGTTGATCTTTTGTTCTGATTGAGCCGACAACTTAATGTAAGAACCACCGACTGAACTTGCAAGATTCTGGTATTCCCGTTCCGGGTCAATAACAATCACTTTTGTACCTTGCATGAGCTGACGAAGGATCTCTACTTTAGTCGTATAGCTTTTACCGCTACCGGACTGAGCAAACGTGATGCTGTTCGCATTATGCAAACTAAAACGATCAATAATGACCAGTGAGTTGTTTGAGTTATTAACTCCGTAAAGAATACCGCCTGGTTGGACAAGCTCCGATGACACAAAAGGAAAGGTTAATGCTGCTGTTTCGCTATCCAGATTACGGCGCTGCGCAAGAACGTTCTCACCACGCGGAAGAGTAGATTGCAGACCTTCGATTTGTTGATATTGAGCGGTTTTAATATAAAACAAACGAGCGCTCAATGAAGATTTTAAGCTATTCGTAATATCGTTCAACTCTTCTAATGAGCTACCGATAAGTGTTGCATAAATAGAAACATGAAAGAGCTTTTGCTGACCACGACGAATAGCATCGCGCAGTTCCATAGCTGAATCGAGAGGATCAGTAAGTTCGGAGCCGATGATACCGCCATCTCGTAACTTGGAACGTTTCATAGACTCTAATTGCGTAATCTTTTTCTCGAGCTTTTTAAGAGCTTCATTTGAATCTGCTTGCTCAACATGATATGACACGTCAATATCGTGGTTTAAATGTGTAAGTGAATCAAGCCAACCTACTTCAGCGGTAAATGGATAGCCCGATAGAAAGATAGTGCGGCGAAATTGACCATCAATAATGAGGTGATCAGGCTGTTCTTCCATTCCGGCATACGAAATAATATCCATTGGATCTTGTTCGCCAAACGAGAGCGTGTGCTGCTTTGGCTTTGCATCGCGTTCGCGCTGAATTTCTTTGAATTTAGTGATAGGATTTGCTAATTTCATAATGCTCCTTAAAGGTAATTCCTTTGTAGCAAGTCAATGGTTTGTTGTGTGAGAGGCTGCTGTTTCGCGTCGGCTGCATTATACGAGTTATAGAATAAATCCAACAGTTCAAGGCTATTCAGCAGACGGGTCTTAATCCCTACATTTCCGAGCCCCTTTTCTGCGATAGCAAGTCTGTTGGCTAATTGCTCGCGAGCAACTTCGATATTTTCCTTACTTTTAGTCTGATATGGAATGATGATGTAAAACTGTCTAGACAGAATTTTATTTGTCTTCACGAGGGACTTTACATATTTCGTGTAGCCATCGATTTGATTCTTATATACATCGACTTTCTCTTTATCTTTTTTGTCTTCAAAACTTTGGAGATAATCATCAAGGTCAAGTGCACGAACTTTCTGGACGATCTGAATTGGAAATGAAAGCGAATTAAGAAAAGCTTTGTAGATATCTACTACCGCATCTTGCTCATCTTCACTCATCAAATGAAAGTTAATGGATGAGGTTTCTATAATAATTCGGTATTCATTATTCGGGAGGATTAAGACACTGTCTTCAACACCTTTTATGGCTATTTGATGACGCGATGAACCCTTCTTATTTAACTTCGGTAATGTGAACATTGAGCTCTCCTTTCTTTCCAATCTCAAATTTCATTCCAGCCCTCGTATCAGTTGCAAATTGTTCCAATCGAACGAACTCTTTAGGTGAAATATTGCTTGTGGTGATAATTTGCTTTTTAGTTGACTGAACCTCTACGACCGTCTCTGAAATTACTTCTGTTGTATCTGTGTCACGTAAATAAGTTGAGTTCTTGTCATAGACATAGTAGAGCGGACGAGCACTGTAGATGACAAATAATTTAAGCCACTGAGCAACGATTCGATCTTTAATACGGATTGCCAGTGAGCCACAAATAATGAATAGGCTGATGACAATAACTATTTTGTATGTAACAAACTGTCCTGATGGTGGAAAAACGAGAGCAATAATAAATCCAATAAGGATAGGAATACCGAGAAGCATCGCCTGTTGAACAGAAACATTTCCGGCAATTTTATCTTCAACCGTAGTGATTTGAGCAGGAACAATAGATATTCTCATTATTTTTTACCTTTCGATTTTCTAATAGGTTTTTCGGTCATATTAACATTCGGTTTTGTAGCCCCGCCCGATACGATAACTTCACGTTGAGAGGCTTTCTTATCCGTTAAAGCGGCGGCGGCTTTTCGTGGAGATACTTGACGCGTCTCACCCGTAGCTAACGCAGTACTCGCAGACATAGTAGGCCGAGCACTAGAAACGGCTGGGCTACTCGTTCGGGTTGCTGACACACCTGGCTTTACGGCATCTGCCTTTTTAACAGAGCTTGCAACATGGCTTACGCCTCGTACAAATGTATTGCCAAGTTTTCGCATTCCTTGACCGCCAGCACTCATCATAGTTAGCTGATTCATTGTTCGGTTTGTAGAGAGTAGGACAGAAAGCGTAGCAATGACGAGTAATGACGTCATCATGGGATCACCCTCTCCCTTCATTAAGCCAGAGAAGAGAGAGACCGCGAGCATGAGGACGACTACTTGTACGAACAATACGAATATTGTTGTTATGTACATTTTTGCCGCAGACACCGCGAAATCTCTAAAACTTGGAAGTAGCCAGAGCAGCGCTATGAGTGGCGATAGCACGGCACCAATATAGAGAATAATGATACGTTTAAGGTAATAGATAAGGAGCATTATTGCAAAGATAATAGCAACGACTATTAATAGAAGAACGCCAATGTTAGTGCTGGCTAGTGCCGCAGTTGCAATAAGACCACCTAACGCTGCCCATATGATATCGTTGGACATTCCAATTAACAAAGCTTGAATCATTGCATTTGAAACAGTGATGATGGCATCAATCGCAAATATTGAGACATTTGCGATTATAAAGACAAGAACGATCTGAGGGATGATTGAGCGAATATCGACGTCTTCAAATCCCACTACCGACGAACTCATTATTCTAAATCCGATAAGCCCAATAACGAGCAAAAACAAGACATCTGCAATAGCTACTATCACCACCCATAAATTAAAGACGGCTCCATTTTGCGCCATAAGAGGGGTAGCTGTCGTAAACTGCTTCAGAGCACCTACAATCGGCTTGCCAATTGACTGAACAATGCCGCTCATAAACCCAGCAATACTTTGATTCATTACCTCACACAATGGACAGTTACTTTTTACTTCCTGGACTTGAGTTTGCACAATTGGTGTAGGCTGTGAGGTCTTCTCGTTATAGGCACCCTGCATAATCGCTACGAGTGCCCCTGCACCTAAAACAACTACGAAACCAATGAATGCATTTCGTAATGTTTTCTTTGCTCGTTCAAGCTTTTCGGGATTACCCGCACTTGTCATGTAATAATAGCCGCCAAATACGACGAACAAAATACACAAAACAGCTGCTACGGTAATCATAGTAGAGAATAGAGGTGAAATACTTGATTTCAACGCTTCAGATGCGGCCTGTGCGTCCGCGAAAAATAGCAGAGATGTCGTCACTTTTTAGCTTCCGAATGAAGATTTTGCTATACCCGCAACGAAGTCAACAATAACATACGCTGCTAGAACTATTACAAGACCGACTCCTGAATACAGAAGAGTCTTCTTCGCTTTATCTAGTTTCTCTGGATGGCCAGAGCTTGTAATGTAGTGGAAGCCACCAATTACCATAAAAACAACCGCTACCGCACCGGCAAGACCGACAAGTGTCTTAACAATATTTTTAATAAAGTTTTCTGTTTGCGTTGCACCGTCTATGGCCAATACTGCATCCGCATTAAATAGCGCCGCTACGATACCAATAACCCCAACAATTAGGATGAAGTTCCTAATATTCTTCATTTCTTATACTCTCCCTTTAAATAAATCTATTATATATATCGTAACAGATTATACGTTAAAGGAAATATATATTTTAATATGGTTATGCTAATTGGCCGATAGCTTACTAGTAGTAATCGGGACAGTTTTTAGTGATATAGTCACTAACGCGCACCTGCGAACCGCTGATTCCAAGTTCTGTCGAAGTCGCTTTTGAGGGATCATTTATAATCGTCTCATAGCCCTTAATGATTAGAGATGTGTCTGAATGTATTTCGCTCGGCGCTACATCATCCATTTTTTTCACCGAACTTAAAAGCTGCTCCATACCAGTATCAGGATCAAAACTACCTTTCTGTTCTTTCGCCACACGACAGAAACTAGCTACTGATCGTTCGGGTTTAGTGAGAAAGAAGATACTGACAATTGCAATTAAAACTAACACCCCGGCACCTGCAATAAGCATCAATTTTTTCTTGTCTGATAAAAGTGACGAATTCTTATGAGTATTTTGTTTGTTCTCCATATTAGCTCCCGAGTATGATTCTATTAATGTTTCGTTTCGTGTAGTTTCAGATAGTAGGCCAGTGGATCGTCAACTTTATGGCCTAGACCTACCCAATTCGGAAATACTTCACGTTGAATAAGACTGTCGTTGAGTATGGTTCGTACCTTTCCTTCGATCGTTACTTCACGATCTATAAGTCCTCGTAAATATGTGCGTGTAGGATATTTCTTGAAGTAGTCGATATCTTCTATCAACTTAAGTAATTTAAAATAAACTTCAACTATCATCATTCTATAAATATCTTATCAGTTTGGTTTGTATAAAGACAAAGATGAAATAAAAAGACACTATTAGTGTCATCTCGGCGGTAGAGCGAGGAAAGTATTTCCATAACTACGATTGTCCACCACAACAACTCCCGTTCGGTAAGATCCTCACTCGTACCTAGGGTGATAATAGCATAAGTATCATGAAGTTTGTAGCTATAAGTGTCTCAAAATTGACCAATGCTCATTTTCCTTATATTCTACATGCAAGAAAGAAGGGTGATAAAAACCCCTACCAATATGAAGACACCCATCTACGACCCGAAGCCTGCCGAAAAGCTTATCGACAAACACCAAGCACTATCTTATCCCTATGAGTGCACTTTTGGTGGTGCAGATCTCATCATTACCGAAGGCGTCTTTTGCCCCACACTGACTAATGCCTCTCCGCTATTACTAAAAGCAATCGATTTCAAGTCGGACGAACGAGTGCTTGATGTGTTTGCCGGAAGCGGGGTCTTTGGTATTATCGCGGCCTTGCACGGTGCAGATGTAGTAACAGTGGATATAGCGGCCGAAGCTGTCGCTTGCACTACTGTCAATGCATCCCTTAATGGCGTGAGTGACAAGGTCGATGCTCGTTTGGGTACGATGCAAGATTGCATTGACGGAAATGAGACGTTTGATCTCATTATCGCAAATCCACCGCTTTTACCAGGTGAACCTTCGGATGCACTCTCGGCAGCACTTTTCGATCCGGGCTTGCAGGCCACGATTGATTTTATAAGGTCGCTTCCTGCCCACCTTGCTAAAAACGGGCGTTGCTATTTGACTATCTCGGATGTGTTAAGTCGTTACGGGTATGATATCGAAAGTCTTTGTACTAAAATTGATATGACAGCCTCTCCCACCGTTGAGACAGATCTAGGCTATGAGAGTTATGTGGTGTATAAAATAACTCACCGTTAATCTTTTAACTCAACTTGAACAGTCTCGACAATAGTATCTCCAATATTCTTAACCTCATGGGAACTTTCGACAGACGACGTGACTTGACCTTCCGACAAGTCAATATCTACAGAACTACCATCAGGCTTTGTGAAGCCGAGCTTACCCGCAGACAATACATAGTTAATATTTCGGGGATGCCAGTGCATTTTAGCCTCATCTCCGGGCTTCACAGATACTTTCAGCACGCGTAGCTTGTCATCTTCAAATAAAATAGCGTGCAGATGAGGTGCAATATTTACTGCATCATCCGGGTGTTCGTCTTGTATATTCATATACAAAGTATAGCGTAATGAAGATGTCCGCTCAATGGCATGAACTAACGATTACTCAATTAAATAATCCGTGTAACCCAAGTTAATTAGTGGTTAATGTAAACATTAGGGTCCACACCCATTTCCTTAGATCGGTAATCTTCAATCGTACCATTTTCAGTAGCATTAATGACTTCATCGACAACTTGCTTGCGCTCTTCATCTAAGCGATGTAGGAATTGCTCGCTCACAGGTGCCTGCTCGTCGTTGCGTAGACCCCATGCCATCATTTCGGCAAGTACAGGCAGTAGCTCATGTCCTTTGTCGGTAATATGGTATACATTTTGATTCTTGAGTACTTTATCTTGTTCCTTGGTGATGAGTCCGGCGTTTTCTAAACGATTCAGCCGGTCCGCAAGTATGTTGGGGGCTATTTTTTCTCGTACTGCAAAATCACTAAAGCGGGTGACATTGTAGAACAATAGGTCACGTAAAATAAGCAGCGTCCATTTATCACCAAATAAATCTAGCCCGAAAGCAATCGGGCATTCAGAACGGCGAAGAGTAAGTTTGGTTGACTTTGACATTACATAGTTTATTATAACAATCTTGCTTGCAAAATAATAGTAAGATATTTATACTTATGCCAAGACAGAATAATTAAAAAAGGAGTACGTCATGGAATTAACGATTAACTGGTTGGCGGTTGCAGCCGCAACAATTATTAGCATAGCCACTGCTTATGTATGGTATAGCCCAAAAGGATTTAATGATCCTTGGACTAAGATCACAAAGGTTACAAAGGGGGGAACTACTCCATTTGTACTCCTTTTTGTGACAAATTTCATTACGGCACTTGCTCTTACTGCGAGCATCTCTATTGCGGCGGCTTACTTCAAGAATGATTCAGTCTGGCTTGCTCTAGGAGTTGGTGTTGTATTGTGGCTATCATTTGCAGCCGCAACGTTACTGCAACATAATGCTTTTGAGCACAAGCCATACAAGCTCACACTGATCAATACTGGATATGAATTCACCATATTTATTGGAATGGCGCTGGCTATTGGATTAATAGGTAGCTAAGAAACGCCTGGATCATAATAAAGATTTCCAAAGAACTCGCTCGGAAAACTACACTTGGTGCTACGTATGAAATTAGAACTAAATTGTTTTCTCGACACTAGTCCGTAGAATCTAAAGTCTGGTTGAGGTTTGTTCTTTTGTTTTCATCTCTATTATTTTAAGCACTGTAGAGTTTACAGATACTTTGATTAGTTTTTCAACTCAACCTGAATTGTTTTAACAGTAATATCGCCGGTATTTTTAACACCGTGTGAACTTTCGACAGATGATTAGAACAGAGATGGCGGTGGCTTTTACCTCATTTGCAAACAAGGCGAAGCACATGTTCCGCCAAAGTCACGAGATTTGCTTGGAAAGTTAGCTACGGCGCTACGTATAGAGCGTAAATAGCATATGCCTAGCCATGATATAATTAAACCTAATGTTTAAGAAATACGCAGCTATTGTCGGGGTACTTCTAATAGGGTCTACTTTTAGTTTTTCTCACATATACACGCCCCTAGCTACGCAACAATCCATACATCATTCATCCTCTGAACAACATCCAAAAGGCATAGACTGCAAGACAAGTTGTCAGGGTGTTTTAAAAGATAAGAAAAATAAACTTAGTCATATAGATCAGAATGATGATAAATTTCCTGATTTTGCCTGGCCGTCAGGTATCACTCTCGCGACGATCGGAGTAGGGATTCTTAACCCTGATACACTCCTTCAGCAAAGCAGCTGGAAACCGCCAGATATTATCCTTCTGAGTGGTCAATATTCTACGAGTCTATAACTCACCATCTTTTAAGTAATTAACATTTATTAAAAGGGGTCTTTAGGTGAAACGTAAATATATTATTGGAATTATTCTGGCCATTCTTGTTATCGGTATTGGTGCTTGGTATGTCATTACAGATATTCAATCATCACAGAAAAACAAGCAGGAAACAGTTACCGAGGAATCATCGACAGGAACTGAAGATATGCCGTCATCAATGCCTGGAATGGATCACTAGGATACATTATGGAAAAGCATAGTGAAGCAGAATCGAATCAACAGCGAAAGCGGAGTAGCCTTACTCGGAATGTAAAGGTTGCACTCGTTGTAGTCGCAGCAATCGTGGCTATCCTGCTATCTTACGTAGCCTACATCTACTTCGCTTCACCTGCCGTTGTACGTTCTCCTAGATTAGAACACTACCACTTCCGTATGCAGATAGTAGTAAATGGCAAGGCAGAAAACTTCGCGGACAAGAAGTACCAGACGGGTTACATCAAAGACCAATGTAACGCCAACTTGCCCGAGCAACCTATTCACTTTCACGATAATAAAGACCAATTCACGCATATCCACTGGGAAGGCATGACTGGTGGCATGGTTTTGAAGTACTATGGTTGGAATTTTATTGGCGGTATGAATAACGCACTAGGATATAAGCTTGATGATCTAAGTGACATTCAAGAAGTAACAACGCACGGAAGCTACTTACCTGATAGACCTAAAGATGCCAAGTTCTATATCTATACAGGTGATGAAAATAAATACGAAGAAAAGAATTTTGATGATTTTACCTCACAAGATCTTGAAAAGTTTTTCGGTAAAACAAGCAATTTACCCGCCCACGAGATCAATCAGAAGCAAGCCAGCCTGTTAGATAAAATGTTTCCCACGGTATCAGCACATGGCGGCGTCGAAGACGGAAACGACGGTGAAGCAGGCGAAGAAACTGAGCAAGAAAAGCTAACTCGTATCAACAATCTGATCGGTAACGTCGTACTCTTTGTGCAGAAAGGCAAACCAACCGATCAGCAGATTAAAGATCGCTTTAATAACCTAGAACCACTGAGTGATAGCACATGTGGAGGATAAAGGAATGAAAGATCAAAGCAACCATCTGAGGATTTTTTGGCTACCCCTCATCCTTTTGATCATACACAGTATTGACGAAGTAGTAACAGGATTTCCTAATTGGGCAACGGAATATTTTGGAACGACAACACTTCCATTCTTTATCTATACCCACATACCAGTACTGGTACTCGTCTTCCTGTCGTCCTTCTTTGCTGCAAGGAATAAAGGTGGTGAGTTTTGGCGCATATTGGCAACAGCATGGGCTGTGCAGTTTGTGGCGAATGGCTTATTTCATATTGGGACAAGCATCATATCGAAAGAATTTACCCCTGGTATTCTTACAGCGGTATTACTGCTTCTGCCTTTGTCTTTTCTATTCATTCGCAGAGTTCTCAGTAGCAAATTATTATCTAAAAAACAATTCTACCTATCTTCCGCTATAGGCATAGTACTTTATACTCTTGCAGCTATAAGTCTTTCGTTTGAAGGTTCAATTGACTGGATGTTAAAGACATGAAATGAGAGAAATTGCACATGTGGAATAACCTATTAAATTTACAAGGAGAAAAATATGGAAAATAAACGTTTACTAATTATCATAGGTGTTATCATAGTGGGTTTTGGAGGCTTGGTTGCACTAACTAAATTGAACGCGACTGAAACGAAAAGTAATGGCTCTGATAATCTTTACGGCAAACTAGATAGTCCAGTGCAGTTGACTGAGTTCGTCGACTTTCAATGTGAGGCGTGTTACGCGTTCTATCCAACTGTTAAAGCAGTTAAAGAGAAATACAAAGACCAGGTGAAATTTCAGGTGAAGAACTTCCCGATCTCTTCAGCTCATGCTAACTCACTTGCTGCGGCAGCCTCGGCTCAAGCGGCGGCAAAGCAGGGTAAGTTCTGGGAGATGCATAACCTACTTTTTGAACGTCAAAAGATGTGGGAAAATGACACAAACCGCGATGAAGTCTTTGCTTCTTTTGCGAATGAGTTGAGTCTAAATCCAGACCAATTTAAGAGTGATGTCGCCAGTAGCGAAACTCGTGCAACTATTAACGCTGATCTCGATGAAGTAAAACGACTAGGGGGAGATGGAACACCGACCTTCGTGCTTAACGGCAAGAAGATTGATAATCCAGAGAACTCTATCGAAGCCTTCTCTGCCATGCTCGACAAAGAACTCGAAAAAGTACCAAAAAATTAGTTTAAAATTCTAGTAGCTCATTGTATGGCAATAGTACATTGTTTGGTGTACTATTGTGCTATGGAAGTAATAAAGAACAGTGAAGTCCTTGCCCGTTTCGGCCATGCCATTTCAGACCCGACACGCGCGCGTATTCTATTAGCCCTACGTACAGCTCCTGGTTATCCTGCTGAACTAGCCGCTACACTAGACGTATCTAAACAAAGCTTGTCGAACCACCTCTATTGCCTGAAATGCTGCGGTTTAGTGATAGCTACTTCCGAAGGAAGACGAACTCGTTACGAACTATCGGATATAAAACTTTCACACGCCCTAAATGATCTTTTAGGAGTCGTTCTTGATGTGGATTCTGCATACTGCTTGAATGATGAGAATAATAATGGAGAGAAAAAATGACATTTAAGAAAACGCATAGACTCGGCCTAATTCTTTCGTATATTACCGTGGGGTATAACGTAGTGGAAGGTATTGTGTCCGTTATTCTAGGAGCAATGACAGGCAGTATTGCGCTTGCCGGTTTTGGACTCGATAGCTTCATTGAGTCTATGTCTGGTAGTGTTATGATCTGGCGACTTCGCAAGCACGGCAAGATTAGCGAGGAAGAGGAGGAGGAAGTAGAAGCGAAGGCTGCAACTCTCGTGGGTATCACTTTCTTTATTCTCGCGGCCTACATTTTATTTGAGTCAGTAATGTCGTTAGTGACGCCCGAAGCCGTAGAGCCAAGCTTATTCGGTATTGTTATAGCTGTACTTTCACTTATTATCATGCCGGGACTTGCGTATTTAAAAAATAAAACTGGTAAGGCAATCGGTAGCCACAGTCTTGTGGCAGATTCTAAACAGACTCTCGTTTGTATTATGATGTCAGTCGCCCTTCTCGTTAGCCTCGGTGCCAACTATTTCTTTGGTATTTCGTGGCTTGATCCTATTGCAGGCTTGTTCTTTGTTGCTATTCTTATTAAAGAAGGTTACGTTGCCATTAAATATAAGGATCTTTGTTAATGAGTCACGATCACGATGCAAGTCATAGCGAAAAAGGCATAAAGTTTGGTCTATTACTCAATACGGCGTATACAATTGTCGAGTTTGGCTTCGGTATTTTTACAGGAAGTCTTGCCCTTATTGCAGACGCCTCACGTAACTTAACTGACACTCTTACATTAACTATTTCATTTGTCGCTAATAAGATTGCTCGCCGTAAAGCAAATGATACAAAAACGTTTGGCTATGGCAGAGCTACAATATTAGCCGCGCTTCTAAACTCGGTGATCATGCTTGGCGTTGCGGCTTTTATTGTTTCAGAAGCCATTCAACGGCTCTCACACCCTCAAGAGGTAGAAGGCGGGATCGTTGCCATGGTGGCGTTAGTCGGTATTGCCGTAAACGGGTCAATCGCATATATCCTATATAAACAGCGGAATGATTTGAACATGCGTAGTGCTTTTATTGATATGGCATTTGATGCTCTCTCGTCGCTCGGTGCGGTTATCGCTGGTCTCGTTATCCTTTTCACGGACATACAGTGGATAGATAGTGCGGTTGGTCTTTTGATCGCGGGATTGCTAGTTTACAATACGATAAAAATTATAAAAGAAGCTGTCGGAATACTACTTGAAGGCACGCCGAGAGGCGTTGAGATGAGCTTGGTTAGTGATGTCATCTTAAAAACTGAGGCTGTCCTGCGGGTAGATGATATGCACATATGGGCAATACGATCAGGTTACAATGCTTTAAGTTGTCATATTGCTATTGATGAAGCGCAACTCATCAATAGCCGAAAAATTGTTGAAGAAGTAAAAACACGTTTATTGAAAGAGGCTAATATTCATCATGCGACCATTGAAGTCGAGCTTATGGAATGCGAAACGCATACTGAACACGAAAAACATTAAGAAGAGTTTTCACCCTAGAACCAAAGTCTCATTTCTAGAGACACTATGGATACTGGCATATATGGCGTGTATTAGTTGGATACTCTATATCTCGTACGTGAATACTCATATATAAAGTTCTATAGCTGCCAGACTTCTGCGCTAACGGTCTTATTGCCGTAATTAGCAATATGTAACACTAACTCATAGTCCTCTCCATCATCAAGACGTGTCACTTGCGTAACAATTGCGTCTGGCTCTGGATCAGGGCTTATATGTATTGCAAAACCTTTTGGTGGATTGTGGTCATTAAATGTACCAAGAGATACGCGTGGCTGTTCTTTCGACTTTACCTCGACCATACTAATCGGATATGCATCATCTGGTGTACTTGTCGTAGAGTGCATAAACTGAGCCATCTCCAGTTTTGATCTTAAATCGGTTGATGATAAAGCTTTTTTTGATGTGTGCGACACTATATACTTATCCTTCTTACAATTTCATTTTATAAGTAGTACTACTAGTACGACTTATATCTATAAATGAGTGTACAAGATTATCCTAACTATGACTAGTAGTCACTGTTACTACTAGTACCGATTGCATAATCTTAAATAAATGAGTAGACCAAATCAAGAAGATAAGCACCTAGCAGCATTCGGTAAAAGAATAGCGGCAATTCGTCGTGCACAAAAGTTGACGCAAGAGCAGCTTGCCGATAGAACTTCACTTGCAGCTGATACGATCAGTGCGATAGAACAGGGAAGACGTTGGGCAAGGCTAACTACACTTCATACCCTTGCAAAAGGATTAGGCGTTAAAGTGGATGAATTATTTAAGGGTCTATAGATAGGCTAACTAGTAGCACTTCTAGCATCGTGATAAAATATACATACACGGATAGCGTAAACAGAAAATAATCAGTATGGCTAAAGCAAAACAATCACATGAAATTTTATATGAAGCCCGTCATGAAATGGCTTTAACTCAAGTTATAGTCGCAAAAAAAGCTGGCATAAGCACAAATACTTACGCCAGGATTGAACGTGGAGAACAGCAGCCAACTGTTTCAACCTTACGAAAGTTATCTAAAGTTCTTAACGTGAGTTTATCTAAGCTACTAGAGGCTTAGCCTTAATATTGTCACCATCTGCTATTAGGCTGCTATTTCTAGATGCTTATCGAGCTTTATAAAACTTATCATTTGCGCTGCTAATTGTTCAGATTCAATTCGACGCATTACTTCACAACTATCATTCTGCGAAAGGATGTTTAAGCTTCCTTCCCATAATATCTCTCTATCTATAATTGCGAGCTTTCTATGGTGACCGCCCGTAAATAAAATGGAAACACCAGCACCTTGCAACAAATCTATAGAAAGTTCTGCTTCTCGTTGCATGTGACCTTCTTGTTCGAGAGGATCGCGGGTGTTAACTATAATCTTTAACCCATGTCTTTTTAACTTTGCGAGAGCAGGAAGAATCATTGAAACACGTCGCGTAGTCAAAAATGGACTTTCGATGATGACTTCTTTTTTGCTTCGAGATAAATCTTTTATGAAACCATCATAGAATGTTGCATTGTCGAAAAGTTGAGAAGCAGCTAGATTAGAGTCTTGAGACTTATTTCGTCGAAGATTGCGAAACATCGTCATCCTCCTCATCTAGCAATTTTCGTATCTCTAAAATATCCGATCCCTGTTTGGGTTCTTCAAAAGTTCTATTCCAGAACCTTCTCCCCAGCCATGAGATTATTACAGATACGAGAATTCCCAGCGATGGGAGTTTTTGATTTCATTTATAGTTCCTACCTCTATTAATAAGGGTTCGAATCCCACATACCTTCTTCGACGACTGATGCAGAAGGTAATTTGCCTTATAGTTAAAATAGTATGAAAATTAGAGAGAACCCAAGAATACTAGACTCGAAAAAGAAGTTAGTTAGTCTATGGTAACTTGCACTATCTGAACGGAATCAAAATAAAAAGATTCAAGAACGTGTAGCTACAGAGGTAGCTCGACATACGGGAGTAGTGGAATTTGAGCATACTGAGGAGGACGCTTATCAAGCTATGGTATTGCAATTTTTATGGATGGATCATATGGACCAAAGTCATCCCGATCAAGACGAAGAATGGGATAGATTAGCTGACATGCTACATAAACTTCCAGAGTATAAAAATTAAAATCGAAGCTTGCTGATATAGAGCAATTTATAGAACCCGAATCTTCTGAGCTAATTCGTGAGTTAGCTCACTGGCATTATTTGGAGATGTTTCTAATTCTCCCGCAATGGTCATGATCTCTGCGAGAGGGTCGTCATCTTGAAGAGATCTTGCGTAATCAGTAGCCATCATGCCCGCGATAGTGTATGCAATTTGGGGAGTTAATTCTGGATTATCAGCTAGGATAGACAGCAAACTTTTTAAGTATAACGTCAACTCTGATCGCAGTGCAGCTGCGTCATGATTTTCATATAGATTATCGTATATTATTTTAGTTGCTTCATTCATTATTGTAATAGTAACACTCTAAAGTAAAAAACGGACAGTTTTTCCAACCGCTGGCTTGCGGAGGTAGTCGTGTCCAGGACTTGTCGATGTTTACCCGTTAGGGCATGTGACCGGCCTTGACGTCAGTCGACGTCGTACTCGCTGCCCTCGACATCACGGGCGTAGAGGTAGTCGGTCGTGCCGTCGGGGTTGTCCTTGTGCTTGACGTGACCGTGGGCGGCTCCATCCTCCTTGCCGGAGTTGAAGTACGTGTTGGTCACGGTCGGGTCATCGCGCTGGGGCTTGTCCTGGAAGGACGTGGAGTTCATCGTTCCACCACTCGAACGTGGCGGTCGGGGCTCCCGACGCTTCTTCGGCCTGCCACCGTAGAACTCGGGGTGAGCGGCGCGCCCACCGTGCTCGTCAGCCCAGGCCTCGTTTCGCGCGTTGTTCTCTGCTGACCACAACATCTCCTCAAATAGAGGACGTATCTGCCAGAATTGCGCAGATAGGCGAGCAGGACTGCTCTAACCTATATTAAGGTATATAATACATCACTCTGATCTGTCAATATAAAATTGCGTATTAATAAACTATGTTTCTATGTAAATAAAGTTATTGAGCATTATTCAGAAGTCGGACAATTGTAATATGTTTGGAATAAGATGCCGCGTGAATTTAATACTCCAGAAGAGCTATGTACAGCTCAAGTAGTCTATTCGGATTATTACAGGCTGCCTGATTCTTCGAAACTGATATAGACAATTATAGTCGTGGCTCGCTTTGAATAGGGTTTTAATCATAGTAATCCTCGACGAGGATAACTCGGTCTTTATGATACACAAAACCCAACTTATCTAATCGCTTTGCAACTAGGATGAAATCATCTATCGAGGGGTGCCAGTTGAGAGACTTACCGCCAGCCATGAGATTATTACTGAGGTAAAGACGTTTGAATTTCAACGTCTTTATTTTTTACTTTGTTTTCCTTATCTGGTGGATAGGTTCGAATCCCCGCCCCAACATACTGAACCATTAATCTGCAATTTCAGAAGTACGTCCTCTAAAATCAGGCTGTAGCATAAGTTCTTTCTGACTGATAAAATAACAGTTGTAAACACAAATAAAGAATGTGGGAGATAGTAAAATGGGAAAAGTTATTATTCATGCGACCATAACACTTGATGGCTTTATGGCCGATACTAACGGAGGTGTTGACTGGATGTTCGGCTTTTCATCTGTGGACGAAGATGAAGAGGCCGTCAGTAAAGTCATGGAAGAATTAGGCGCCGTAGTCGGTGGCGCGAACAAGACACAGACTATCGAAGAAGGTGAAGAACCTTATGGTGGTATGCTGAAGATTCCGGTATACGAAATGACCCATGAGGCGCATGAACCGGTTAAAAGAGACGGCGTAACCTATACTTTTATCGTTGATGACATTACGCACGCAGTCGAAGCGGCCAAAGCCGCCGCCGGTGATAAGAGCGTAGCGCTTTTGGGAGGTAGCATCTCTCGGCAATGCCTAAAGCTTGGCCTAGTAGATGAAATCCAATTACACGTAGTACCTCTGCTGCTGGGTGACGGTATTTCATTATTTGGCGGGCTCGGAGAGCGTATTAAGTTGGAGCGGCTAGAAACAGCGGCCTTTGCGAGCGAAACCCACCTACGATACCGCGTCGTTAAGTAATTGCAACTTCTGATATGTCAGGAGCAGGCTCGGCCGAATGGTGCTCCAATTTCGGACTATATGACCAGCCAAGATTATTCAATGAAAAAAGATGTCCAAATTTGGACATCTTTTTGTTATTCGTGTTCTTGTAACTTCAGGATGAATGCCCGCTATTGCGCGTAGGATATTGACGGCCTTACGTCTTGTTCTTTAAGACCTCATAACGAATGTGCGTTACGAGACTTGTGCCACCAATCTCAATAGGTTTTAATCTAAGATCGGATATACCTTCAAATAATCGTGCTCCGGCACCGATTGTAGCAGGTACAATATGAAGCCATAGTTCATCAATAAAATGTGCAGCTAAATACTGATTAACGGTATTCGCACCCCCAGCAACTGCAACATTTTTATCTCCCGCAGCCTCTTTGGCTTGTCGAAGTGCTGATGCAATACCATCAGTTATGAAAATAAACTTAGTATCGCCTTCCATACTAATCGGTTCACGTGGCTCTTCGGACAGGACAAATACCGAGGCATGATACGGAGGATTATCGCCCCACCAACCTTTCCAATCGGCATCACTGCGTTTTTCTTTCGGCCCAAACATGTTGCTACCCATAATAAACGCGCCCGCATCCATAAGTCCGTCTAGCGCGGCTTTATGTTGACTGCCTTCCTTAAACATCCACTCATGAAGTAGGTTATCGGGAATATTACCAAAAGGCTTTTCAAAACTCTGATCGAGGCCCGCAACAAATCCGTCTAAGGACATTGTCATCCCACAAGTCACTTTACTCATCTTAACCTCCTGTTTGATAGCTATATAGATACATTATACCAGCTGCACAGAGGGAAGTTCGGATCGAAGCGCCGAGGGAGGTTTAAGTTATTTTCTGTATAGCTCTGGTGAATTCTATCACCATCCTCGTTGAAGGTTTTATTTCGTCATCGCTAAAGGTAAATTAACGAACTTCCTCTCCAGCCATGAAAAAATCCTGAGATCACATAGATCTCAGGATTTTTTCTAGTTTATGCCATAATATGAATATGACAACACTAAAAACTATTAAAGCTCTTGATGGATTTGATCTTACCTGGCTTTAGAGATTATTATTTTTCACCGTATTGTACTTTTGTTGCTGACATTGATGACAATAACCTAAAAGCTCAAGCTGGTGGGAGGTCATAACAAAGCCGCTTGTTTGACCAAGCTTTTCAATAAGTTTCTCAATCCCTTCCTCTTCTTTAATAGCGACCACGCGGCCACAGCCGATGCAGCTTATATGGTGGTGGTGCTCTAGAAAGATATCACTTAGCTCTAGCTTGTATTTCCAGCCAATATTAATCCGTCTTGCAATTCCGAGCTTCTCGTAAAGCTCAATGACCCGATAGACGCTAACTCGATCAATCTCTTTGGCAGACGCTGCCACCAAACCAGCGATAGTCATAGGCTCACTATCATGGAGTAGCTTAAAAATAAGCAGCCGAGCAGCGGTGATCTTATAGTGATTATCTTCTAATATCTTCCGCAGAAGTTTTTCTTCTTTCATGTAGCATTAGTGTAACACTAATTGCAACAAAATTGCAGAATCATCGCAACTGCCTATACTACATACAAGAAGGAAAAAATGAATTATGAAAATAGCTTTTGTAGGAAAAGGCGGTAGTGGCAAAACGACTATCAGCGCGCTCTTCTCACTTTATATGGATAGCAAAAATAAAAATGTTGGGCTATTTGATGTTGATGTAAATAGCCACACAGCGGAGGTGCTCGGTATAGCATCGGATAGTCACAAGAATCTTTCCGAGGATGATCCTTCGGCCGATATTCGTCGTTATCTTGCCGGCACAAACCCTCGTGTTAGCCCTGACGATTTTTTGAACTCTACGCCTCCTGGCAATGGCTCGGGTGTTTTTACACTTGGCAAAGATAATTATGTTACCAAAACATATGGACAGAAATTTGGACTCCTATCTCATCTCTTTACGATTGGGTCGTACAAAGATACTTCAATTGGAATTGATTGTCATCACAGCACACAGTATATCGCAGAGAATCTGTTGTCACACGCGGAACAATCCCATGATGATGTAATTGTTATTGATTCAGTCGCTGGCAATGATACGTTTGGTAATACGTTATACATGCAGGACTTACTGGTATTCATCGTAAAACCCGAACGCGAAGGTTTAAATGTTTTCCGTCGATTTTACGACTTGGCAGAAAAGGCTGGCGTGGCAGACCGCGTATATGTTATTGGCAATCAAGTTGGCTCAGACGTACAACGTGCATTTTTGGAAAAAGAAATTCCGTCAGATAAGTTGTTGGGTATTTTAACAACAAACGACCAGATTATTGATCGTCGCTTGGCCGATCTACCACTTGATGTTGACTGTATGCAGATGAATGAGCGAGAAGTATTTGATAAAGTCCATGAAATAGCTGGTCTGCACGTGCAAACTGCCGAACATTATTATAATGAAATCGTGGCTTTGCACCGTAAACTATCGACTGAGGGCTGGGTAATTGGATCGTACCATGATCATATGGAAAGTCAGATCGATCCTGAGTTTAGTGCGGTATAGTTATGGATACGTCTACAAGCCCCGTGATAATGCGGCCTGTTTTTGGTCCGTCAATAAAGCATATTCTTGCTTCGCCCTCTCCTTTATTTGAAGCGATTGAGCGACATGGTGGTCCGCTAGCTATTGCCCTACCTGATGAGGCTCAGACTGCTGCTGAAAAGTTCAAAGCACTGTTTGAAGAATTACGTATGCAGTCAAAAGTATTTGTCGCTCATAAGGCGACAAATAGCGTCGATACGCTAGCTGCTCTTCGTTCGCAGGTTTTTATAGATGTGGCTTCTCGGGCCGAGCTAGCGCATGCGTTTTCTATAGGGTATACGCATGACGAGATCATTGCGACCGGGCCAAAATCACAGCATTTTTTGGCTGAGCTTATAGCCCATGACATACCGGTATGTGTCGACAGTCATGAAGAACTTTTGCGACTGCGCTTACTCCTTGCTAATGGCTTAAAAGATGTGAAAGTACTTCTACGGTTAACACGAAGTGTATTGAACATGCCGTCGATCACAAAGCGAAGTCGCTTTGGGCTTGATACTGCGGCATATGAAAAAGCGCTTGCTGCGATTAGTGAAGATAAGAGATTCGTGTTGCTTGGCATATCTTTCCATCTTGATAGTCAATCGGCGGATGAGCGCTACTATGCGATTATGCAAGCGGCCAAGGAACTCATTGCTTTGCAAGATAAAGGTTATAGTGCCTCGGTGCTAGACATCGGCGGCGGGTATGGTGCATTTTATGGCATAAACCGCTCGCAGGTAGACCGGTTTGAGGCCGGGTTAAAGCAGGCAATTTTAGACGCTGGCGATACGCATACATGGCAGCACTTTACCTATGGATTATCTCGGGTTGGAAATGCTATAAGTGGCGCGCTACACGGTATTGACGCACCTGCCGGTGCTATTGGCGTCGATCGTTTACGCGAGGTATTGGTGCGCGAAAGCGCTGAGGGAGGAACCCTTGCGAATTTTCTGAATGAAAACCTTATTGAAATTTGGATTGAGCCGGGTGCCGCAATTTTAAGTGAAGCAGGCGCTGTTGTGACGGAGATCATGGAAGTGAAGCAACTTGATGGAGAGATTCTTGTAGTTGTTGATGCGCACCGTAATCAGGTTTGCTTTGAGAATAACGAAGCGCTGCTTGACCCAATACTCATTAAAAAACATCCAGAATCTTCACAGGCGTCAGATGTATTTATTGCCGGTAATTTATGTGCAGAAAATGACATGATGACGTACCGTAAAATTCGCTTTGACGATGTCCCTCGGGCAGGAGATCTGCTGCTTTGGACGCACACCGGCGCTTACCGGGCACATTTTAGTGCATCGCAGGCAATCGGACATGCACTTGCAAAACAATTAACCTACGAGGAAAACGCAAATGCGTATACCCTTTCAGAAAGGACATCATGATTTATAACTCTATAGAACAAGTTATCGGTAATACTCCCCTTCTAAAACTTGACGGCAAAAGATACGGACTGAAGAATACTGATCTATATGTAAAATTAGAATATCTTAACCCCTTTGGTTCTATTAAGGATAGGACTGCACTAGGATTACTAAAAGATACTAAATGGAAAGAGCTGGAACGACAAAACCAGCATATTATTGAGAGTTCAAGTGGTAATACGGCAAAATCGCTTCAAGTCCTTGCCAGCCGCCACGGCGTGCCTGTTATTTGTGTGACGAATCGTATTAAAGTTCCAGAAGTCGAGCAACAGCTTCGTTACCTTGGTACAGAGATTATGTCATTGCCGGGTCGATCGGAGTGTCCTGATCCTAATGACGAGAACAATACGGTGGCTGTTATTGAGAGTATGCAACATCAGCAGCCTAATCACTATTATCATACTGCACAGTACACCAACCTCGCCAACCCTTTAATGCACGAGACGACCACGGCAAAAGAATTATACGAGGATCTGCCGACAATTGATTACATGATTAGTGGTATCGGTACGGGTGGATCAAGCAGTGGCTTGATAGCCTATGCCTCGCATCATCATCTAGATACGAATCATATTGGTGTTGTAGCCGATCCGAGCGATTTCTTGCCAGGAATCCGTACGAAGAACGAACTGTTCGAAACGGGATTATTCGAGGCTGATGCTTTTTTGGATATCATCGAAGTCACTTCGGCAGACGCGCTAAAAGCATTGCAAATACTGGTTAAAAACGAAGGTGTTTTAGCAGGTCCCACAACGGGGGGTAATTTTGCAGCGGCAACTCGATATCTTTTGGAACATGACACGTTTCGCGAGGATGGATCACGTCAAACGGCGGTGTTTATTGCCTGCGATCGGCTCGAGACGTATATGTCGTATATTGCCAAGCGCCAACCTGAACTATTTGACAGTACCCGTTTAACCGATATATTTACAGCGGCTGTTTCTGACGAGGAGGCAAAAGAGTTGTCGCGGGCCGCAAGTCATGAAACGCAGCAATGGATCGTAGACGAAAACGTTCTTGTGGTTGATACGCGCGGCGTAAAACCTTTTGTCAATTTCCATATCGAAGGATCATTAAACTACCCAGAAGACCTGCTCAAGGAAGTGCTCGAAAACGGCACCCCGTTTGCTGATCGTCCGGTATTGCTTGTTTGCCCTACTGGTGATCGCAGCAAGCTTTTGGCGAGTGTTCTGAGTAAGCGCGGTGTCAAAGCCTATAGTCTTGGGGGAGGCTTGTTAGCATGGAGAAGCGCTGGGCTGCCGCTAGTACGAAAGGCTCTCTAATGGATCGTCAAAGCTATCCAAGCTTGCGTAATCATCCCTCGGTCATTCATTTTGATGCGTCGGCTGCCTTTCCCCTGCATGATAAGGTTATTGCAGCTGTAAATGGAGTGATGATGGGGTATGTTGGTGCTGCGGGCAAAGCGAGTTACGATTGGTCGCTTAGGGCATCAGCTGAGGTTGAAAAAGTACGCACGCGCGTCGCGGATTTTATTAGTGCCAACCCCAAGGCGATCCATTTTGTATATAGTGCTTCGGATGCGGCGCGCCAACTGACTGATAATCTTCGTGCCGAAGAGTATGACACAATTATTTACTCACCTGAGGACCATACGAGCGTCACGGATCTTTTGGGGCAGCACGCGCTTAAGCCAATTCATCTCTCCTATAATCAAAATGGTGCTTACGACCTGAACACTATAGATAGCACAGCCGATTATAGTAAAGCCGTGATATTTGCCAGTAATATTCACCATTTATACGGGGCGGACAATGATATGCGAGCATTACGTCAAGCTTTTCCTGGGGCAACTTTAGTTATTGATGCGTCACAGTCAATAGGGCGCACAACGGTTAATGTAGGGCTGTTGGGGTGCGACGCATTGTATTTTTCGTCGCAAAAACTTGGCGGTATTACTGGGGCTGGTGTTCTTTTTATTTCTCCTTCATCCAAGTTGGCGAGCATAGATCTCATTGAGCCGAGTACATTGCCTCTGCCTGCTATCACGTCTCTTGGTGCGGCGATTGATATTATTAATGCCGTAAGTCTCCATCATATTGACACAAAACTAACCCGGCTAACGAGCCATTTCATCCAGATAGCAGCAGAACAGGTTGATGCACTTACTTTTACTAAAGGTTCTGCAAATAGCGAGTATAACTGCAGTGGGAACGGTATTGTATCTTTTAAGGTTGGGGGGTACAGTTCGCAGGATATTGCTATGATCCTAGGAAGTAATAATATCAATGTGCGTGCGGCCGATCATTGCGTCAATGATGCGTTCGTCGACAGAGACGTGGTACGAGTAAGTATGCATGCGTACACAGTGCCCGACGAGCTTGAAAAGCTAGTCAACGTCTTGGCAGAACTATAGATGTTCGTAGAATAGGGTAGATATACAACTTCGACTACTGGATACAACCTTGCGTGGTGCGGTGAGGCTATAGCCTTTGCTTTTTTGCAATAACAGTAGTACGTACCTGACTCTCAAAACCCTCCCCTGACATAAAAAGACGCGATATACTTTCCTTGTTAACCTTCTAAAACTAACAAAGGAGAAGATTAGTACGTCTCTAAGGCTTTTTCTAACACTCTCGGATCAGCCAACTTTTGGTATCTGCTATAATTTTGATCACCCAGATGCGGATCAATCGTCCCTTCGTCCACATTGGCGATGCGGTCCGCGCCCCAAAGAACCGTACCTAATGTGTATAGCAAGAGACGCGGAGGAATCCGATCAGGCATTGTAGTATCACCGGTCTTTTCCGTATAAGTTTCTAGAAAAGCTTGTTTCTCCGTATCCGTCAGTGCTCGCGGTGATGCCCATAGGTTTAGTGCATCGCAAAAGAAGACTGCGATATCCTGGCTTGGGTCATCAATACGACTCTGCTCCCAATCGACGAAGTATACGCTTTCACCGTTATCTATAATGTTTGCAGGATTAAGATCAGCGTGGATAACGCTACTGGGAGCATACAGGCCCTCAAGTTTAGGTATATCCTTGACCATCTTAGCCATGATAGACCGGCATAGCCGTAAAAGATCCATGTCAGGACTTTGTCGCTGTTCATACTGCTCCAGAGCAGCCATACCACTTGCATACTGTCCTCTTAGCGGGTTCTCTCGCCGCTGCAGTGGAGCGTTTTCTATCGGGATCATATGTAATTTTGACATGGCATCAGCGGCCCTTTGTACGGCTGGGATTGAGAACCGTATATGACCGCCGGAGATATATTCTTCGATGAGGAGACCATACGGAAAATGCTCCCTGGTATTATCGAGGAAAAGCGGCTTTGGAGCTATATCATGAGGCGCAACGAATTCTAGTGCCCTATACTCATCTACTATGTGGTCTGCGGAACCGCTTTGCGATTCGATATTCAATCGAACGACCACGTCGCACTCATCCTGTCGGACACGATAATTGTAATTGTAATCCCCACCTTCAAGCTTCTCGATGTCGGCTCCAGTAAAATCGGAGACGCCTAAAGCCTCCCGGGCATTTGTCTGCAAATAAGGCAGCACCCGTTGGTCGATATTCATTTCGTTTGTCATATCATTACCCGTATCGCACGGCTGCTTAAACAGCTTGTGTAGACTCTGCTTTCAATACCCATATTAAGCCGCCTCAGGTATCCCAAGCTCATTCATAAGCTTTTCACTGTGCGTTGGCCACCACCATGCGGTGTTCGCATATTTTGGGCAGGCATCACAAGACGACGGAATCGTTCCAGAGCATGCCCACCGTCCATACATTTGCCCTCGCTCCGCGTCATAACGTGACCAACACGCCATCTCGTTGTATCTCTCACCCCCGAAGCCTCCATACGTGTAGCCTTCAGAATCGGAGGGCTGGGTCGTGGCCTTCATCTTTTTAAAAAGTTTAGCAGCCGCCGTGTTTGTAGTTACAGCCGCTGTCGGCACATAGATATCCGACATGGTTGCCGCATCCAAGGCTGCCTGCATTAACTTCTGCGCTATGTGCTCTCCCCGGCGTGCCTGGTCGACGACAAGTACGCGCGGTTCAAAGAAAATCGGACTATCGAGGTGTCCTCTTCTGCTAGGCACAAGATCTCGCTCGTCTAAGTGTACTAGCGTCAGTGCGAGGCTTCCGACTAGCTTATTCCCGCCATCTTTTTCGCGCGCAATAAATAAATTTCTTGTTCGTTGCCGCCACCATTCTTGGGGCATAGAGTCTAGGTGTTCGTTGGTTTTAAACTGTTCTAACCACCAATTTTCAACGTCTGGCGGCATCCAGGTCGTTACTGTTTCATACCATTCATCAATCGCTGGCACTCGTACGATACTACCTGGATATTTCCTCTGAAAATATTCACCCGGCCCTTCAAATACGTTATCGTGTGCTTCATCCAGGAAATAGTCAGAGAGGCCAGCCTTATCACGGGCCTTATTCTCATCTGCTATAAAATGGAAGACTTCAGACTGATCAACATCATCGTAAAGCCTGTCGCTACAGGGATTAGGGTATGATATGATCTCAACCGATCTGTTATTTGATGTCATCTTTCTTTGCCAATTTCGCTACTTATCATTAGAATTAAGTAAGTATACCATATTTTACAAAATTTCGCTATCAAGTGATGTACCCTCTTAATACACTTTCCGGAATAGTAAATATTGCCTCACTATGATGGTGTACGTAGCATTACCATGGTTAATGAGCGTGGGGCTCGGTAAGAAGGGTCTCAGTTTTGAGTCCTTTTATATTATACTTTTCTATCCGCGTCTATTTTTCCCAGTATTTCTAACAATTTTGTTGTAGTATTCCAGCTACGGATGGTCATGGATTTGTAGAGCGGCGATGCTATAATTTTGCTCAGCCGGCTCTTGGTCCGCAAAGCACTGAGACGCTGCGAATAAACTACAGCCTCGCCTGGCCATACTTTGTCGACTCCCTCTCGGGGACTGAATACGGATATAGCCTGGGCCAAATCAATACCCATCAAAAAAATTGCGTCACTGTGATATTTTTCCGGATGATCCCCGAAGCCTTTGGGCCTACTGTCGATAACAGTCTGGAGTTGCTTATGAGACAGTACCAAGACTTTGATGAGCTCGCTATCAAGTTGAAAGCTCTTAGGCAGAACTTGTTCGATCTGAGCTTTTATCTCATCAGGGCGTTTGTCGGATTCTAAAATCACGTTACCACTGGCAATAAAAGTTGAGACATTGGAAAATCCCAGTTCTTCTAAGCATTTCCGAAGAGCCGCCATCGGTACTTTATTTTTGCCACCGACATTGATGCCGCGCATAAGTATCACGTAAGTATTCATTTTTTCATTATACTTGAAAGTACCTGCGGAAACACGGGATGTCAATAGTGCAGCTCTAGTATCATATATGATGCCCGGCCAAGATGATGATTCTACTTACTTAGGGTATAATTGCGATATGTCTGAACAAAACTCTCTAGGTATCATTAATCACGAAACCTCACACCGAAAAACAGATTACCTTTATAGGATTTCTATCAAGGGTTTGATTAAGAATGAAAAAGGCGAGGTACTCGTCGTTAAAGAGACGGGAAGAAACTACTGGGATCTGCCGGGAGGAGGTATGGATCATGCCGAGAATATCAAACTTGCGATTACCCGCGAATTGAAAGAAGAAGTCAATCTTAGCGGAGATTTTACATACAAAATCATTGACGTTGATGACCCGGCATATCTAGAAATGCACGACTTTTGGCAAGTACGGCTTATTTTCGAAGTAAAGCCAGATGATATGGTATTTAGCGCTGGTGAAGATGGTGACGAAATAGCTTTTATCAATCCAGATACGTTTAAAGATTCAGAATCAGCCACTGAGCGAACAATTTACGACTATGCCAGCCTAACTTCGTAAAAGGCTGAGAAATTCAGTAAAAAACCTGACACGAACGCAGGTGCTATACTAAAACTATCAAACAAGGGGATACTATGACACACAGCGATAAGCCATCAGTAAAGATCATCAACCAGCACGGACCAATGGGATTCGTAATGTTCACCGCATTCGTAGGGGCATTTATCTACTTCCTGCAATTCACGAATGATTTCGGAGACGTACTCTTCGCCTTCATCAAGGCAATTGTATGGCCAGGTTTCGTCATCTATCACCTGTTACAATTTCTAGGTGTTTAGTAGCGTTCGTTAGTCAATCAAAACCATAACGGGGATGGTATACTTCCGATATGAACACACCGGTACGAACAAAAGCTATTCGTTATCGAGTCCGTCTTGCAAAAAGTAGTATCCAGGAAATCTGGAACTTATTCATAAAGTATCTCGAAGCTCAGAGCTACAAGGCGTGTTCGAATTCAAACAGCATGACTATGGCTTATATCACTATATATTATTGACTTTTAAGGTAATATGTGGTATTATTAACAGATCGTGAGAGATACTAGATCGAGTAAGCCGCTTAGACCACTCGTTATACCTGACCGCCAGGCTTCTTCTTTGCAGCGTCATATTAATTACCGTCGTCAATTAAATATTCATAAGCGTGGAGTTGTGACCTCTAAAAATATTGCCAGCCAGGCCAAGGAAACGCCTCTAACCCCTAAGCCTCTCCTTTTACTTGCTCCTCCACAACAGACACTCTTGCTTCCAGAAATAACAGAGCAGCCTACCGATAGTCCCAAGCAACTCGCTTTATTACTCCCCGCTCACAATGAAGAACTTATCATTGAAACGACTATTCGTTCCGCCATTGCCGCCGGTCAGTCTATTGAAGATATCTATGTAGTCAACGACCATTCTTCAGACAATACCCAAGCAATTGCCACCAGACTACTAGGAAAAAATAACGTCCTGAACGTTAAGCGTAGCGGAAAAGCACTGGCTGTCAGAAAAGCAATTACCAAATTCGAAATAGAATCGCGCTATACGTGGTTACATGTTGCCGATGCCGATAGCGTTTTTTCACAGGACTACTTTAGGCATTACCGAGCCAAACTTGACCCTAAAAAATACGCTGTTGCCGTAGGTTTTGTCCAAAGCCTTCGTGGCAACTGGATTAGCACGTACCGAGCACTGACCTATACGTACAGCCAGCAGGTGACGCGTCGTGTTCAAGCTAAACTTGGCATGATATCCGTATTCCCTGGCCCTATAACCTGTTTTAGGACTGATATTATTACTCATTTAGATTTTGGCGGCTCTAGTTTGACGGAGGATTTCGATATTACGCTTCAGGTACACCGAAAAAAACTTGGTAACATCCTCTTTATTCCCCAGGCGGTTAATTTTACCCAAGATCCTCAATCGTATAGCGATTTCAACAAGCAAAACCTCCGTTGGCAACGAGGATTCTTCCAGGGCGTTCAAAAATACAAGATTGGCCTGCACGGACAACGGATCGATATGAGCCTCGGTTTTCAGATGCTGCAGACAATCCTGTTTCTCATACAGTCATTCGTGCTGCTTCCGGTCATATTAGCCTCGACGCATAACTGGATGATTATACCCGTGATGATTGCGGCTGACATTGTCGTCAACGGATCGATTGCGCTCACCGCGTCGGTCGTTGCAAAACGCTGGATGCTTATCGGAGCGTTGCCTTACTTTTACTTCCTTCGTTGGAGCGAAATAGTCGTGTATCTTATTGCATTTGTCGAAGTAATCATTCTTCGCAAGTTCCGAGACAACACCGCTGGATGGTCAACCGAAGGCCGTCGTTACCAGCTATCAAAGCAAGCACTGCTTGACGTCGCCAAATAGTCTACGCTTTGTGGTATTCTTTTAAGTCAAAGTAGAACATTTGACGAGTTTGATTCCAGATACCCGAACAGGTCTGGAGCGTTAGTCGCGGCTTGCCTTCGTACACAAGCGGACGAGTGTCAGTAGGTCTTACCGCTTCGGTCGAAGTATATACATAGGTAAAGACATATCCGTTATCAGTGGTGACAGTTACTTCCGCACCCTGCTGAATTTTAAGCAGTTTGCCAAATATTTCGTCGCTGTTGTGGCCATATATGAGCGTATTACCACTGTCTGAATTGACAGGGTTCGTTGGTGTCGCATAAAAGGCAGAGGTGTCACTAAGTGTCCATTCCCCCGTTCGCTCGTCATATACACCGTCAGCGATGCTCACATCAATGCCAAGGCTTGATACCGAAATATGACGCGGGATACCCTTAACGAGAGTTGGGGTTTCTTTAAGAGGTGTCTGAGGCGTAGCGATTGTCACATTAGAGGTCGTAGCAGTAGCCTGCTGTTGCTCCAACCAGGACAAACCAATTGGCGCAACAATAGCCACTCCACTGCCAAAAAGTAGAATTGATAGTCCAATAAGGTATTTGTGAATATTCATAAAATAATTTCCAAAAATATACAAAGCGGCCACCCCCTTTAGAAAGATAGCCGCATTATATAACAAACTGTATTGTTTAGATTTCGCTTGCTTGGCGGTTTTTACGTGCCAAAACAAGAGAGACTGCAAATACAGTCACGCCGACTGCAATCAATGTTGCAGCAGCGATAAAGAGGATGCTATTGTTTCCAGTTAATGGAAGCGCAGCGATGCCTGTTCCGATTGGGATTTTACCGTACATAGGTTTTTCTCCTTTGTATAAGATATACAGCTCCACGCTGTTTCTCTTATGGTTGATATGCAAATTGGTAGCCTTGCTTATTTACGCAGTCGTTAAGACGACTAACCTAAATACCTCTCAACTCCTCAATTTATTGTTATATTACACTATTTGTGCATAAATGTAAAGTATATAGTAGAATAGGTTTTACCATAAGCGTGATCGTTGTATTTTTTACTTGACAATATTTGACAATTCGTGTATTGTGGTACATAACAACTTTATGTGGAGTTACCAATGAGACGACTGACACTATATCTATCAATTTTTGCAGTACTTGCCAGCACTATCTTTAGCGCTGTGCCCGCATTCGCAGCTGATCCCAACCTAATCGCTAACGAATCTGCCGAAACCACAGGTGCTAATAACCTACCTGCTGACTGGACACAAAGCCGCTGGGGAACAAACTCAGCTACACTTGAATACAAAAACGAAGGCCATACCGGTACTAAGAGCCTGTACGTATCAATGGCTTCACGAACTGATGGTGATGCAAAATGGATGCATACGGCAGCTTCCGTTCAGCCAAATGCTTCGTACACCTACACAAGCTGGTACAAATCTAGCATCGCGACTGAAATCGATCTTCAGTACACCGATACAAGCGGAAACGTTTCTTACGCGTATGTTGATAGCATTGCCCCAAGTACTGACTGGCAACAACTTTCATCTACGTTTGTCACTCCTGCCAATGTCGCTAAAGTATCCGTGATGCACATCGTTGCAGCACCAGGCTGGCTACAAACTGACGACTTTAACCTTGCGGCTACAGTTGTTGCACCTCCTGTTGACCAGGACAACTATATTGTTAATGACTCGTTCGAAACAGCAAACGGCAGCATGCCTGCAAGCTGGTACAAAAATAGCTGGGGAACAAACTCAGCTCAGTTCAGTTATGAAAATACTGGTCGTACAGGAACACGCAGTGCCAAAGTAACAGTCAGTGCCTACTCTGACGGCGATGCAAAATGGTTTGCGGAAGCAAGTACTATTACTCCACAAAAAAGTTACCTGTATCGTGATTACTACAAATCAAGCGTTGCCACGCGAGTCGTTGCCGCCTTTATTGATGCGGCCGGTAATTACACATACCAGGAACTAGTTGGCGCACCAGCAAGCGCAGCGGACTGGGCGCAATATAGCGTAACCTTCACCGCACCTGCTACCGCAGCAAAAGTATCTATATACCACGTCATTGACAGCGTTGGCTACCTTACGCTTGATGACACTAGTCTCTACGTTGCCCTTCCTACGCCAACAGATCCTGTTATTCCTAACGCTTCACTCGAAACAGGAACAGCAAATCCTACTAACTGGCAAAAAAATAATTGGGGAACGAATAACGCTACTTTCCAGCACGTAAACGAAGGCCGCACCGGAACTAAAAGCACCAAAGTGACCATGACCAATCATGTCGATGGTGACGCAAAATGGTTCTTTGACCCAATTACAACTATGCAGCCAGGTAATCAGTACCGCTTTACCGCATGGTACAAGACAAACGTGACGCCACATGCCGTTGCCATGTTCATCATGGCTGACGGTACGGAACAATACTTCGGTATGCCAATTGCTCAACCAAACAGCAATGGGGCAACTGAGTGGCAAAAATATACTGATACGTTTAGCGTTCCAGCTGGAGCAGTGTCGTCATCAGTATTCCTTTACATTGATCAAAATGGCTGGCTACAAACTGATGACTACAGTCTAACGACATACCACCCTAACGGTTTTTCTCGCCCGCTTCTTACTATGACATTTGATGATGGCCACGAAGACAACGCTACTAACGCTCTTCCTATCCTTAATCAATACGGCCTAAAGACTACTCAATGTTTTGCAACATCATTCATTGAAGGACAGTCCCAGCAAGTGATCAATGGCGTTCTTGCATTCAAGAATACTGGCCATGAAATCTGCTCACATACGGTTACCCACCCATTCATGACGACATTGAATGCAACTAATTTAAAGTACGAGGCACAGCACTCACAGCAGTACTTGCAGTCGCTAATCGGCAAACCAGTCCCTAACTTTGCGACACCTTACGGAGACTATAACGCAACTGTCGTGAACGAACTTAAAAAATACTACCGTTCACACCGAAGCGTTGATGAAGGTTACAACTCAAAGGATAACTTTAACATCTATAACATCCGCGTACAGAACATTCTTGATACAACACCTGCCGAACAAGTTGCGGCTTGGATTGCTCAAGCAGAAACTGATAAAACATGGCTTGTCCTCGTTTACCACCGTATCGCTAATGACCCAGGTCCTTACGACAGCTACACCAATGTATTCCAACAACACGTCCAGGCTATCGTTAATAGCGGCATTACCGTAAAAACGTACAACGACGCGCTTGACGAAGTCACCACCCAGTTACCGTAGTTCTATTCATCAGCGTCGAATAACCAAAGAGGAATATTCGCAGCCTGAAGATCATGAGCAAAAGTCTTGAATGCAGTGGTTGAAGCACTCGTACCTGATTGGCCACTTGGCCAATACGACCAGTCAGTCGCCTCGGGTACGCGTGACTTATCTTCTGCAAAAAGATGCATCGACACTGCAAAGCCCCCAGCTTGCAGTGTTTTTGCTTGTGCGACGGTCTCGATTAATGACGCAAGGCGCTGCGCAGACGAAACACCTACCTGCCGGCCTGATTGATTAGCATATTTAACACCAAACGTGCCCGTATTCAGCCAAATATTTTTAACGTTTAATGCTCTTGCTGCCTCTGCAGCCAAGCTAACTCGCAAATAGTTTTTTGGCGCTCCATTATTCGAACCCGTTTCGTTGGCAGCCGGAGTCCAAGGAAAACCTTGCAGACCAAAGCTATCTATAAGCCCGCCGGGAATGCCGCTTACATACGGCAATAGGCTAACGGCTTTCCCGTCGTTCCAATTAGCCGCAGAAGGATACGAAAGCGTATCCAACATAATGCTTGCTCTACTGCTTGGGAAATATTTCTTTTGGAACGTTACTGTTTTTGTCACACTCGCTACGAAATCACCTGGATCAACGCTTGTCCATACGGGAATATTTCCCTCAGGAAAAGACACCCATGTCCCCATCATCTGATCCGTTATCTGCGCAGACTTTAAAGCGCTAAAATAGGCATCGAGCACCGTGTCATAATTTCCCGCCCGAAACGCTTTCATGTCGACCAGCCCCGACGCGGTTGTTGGTTCTAAAAATACAAGTGGCGCAATACCGTAGGTTGCGAACTCCCGTAGCTGGGCAGCGACGTTACGCGCATATTCGCTCGCTTCCCCGGCCGTCGTGGGCATTGCCACAAAAAATGACAGCTGATTTATGATCCCGCTTCCACATACTTTCTCATACTGTGACAGCTTCCTCAGTTGCGGAGATTCCGAGGAATTTAAACCTGGCCGCATTGGTGCTGAAGATTGACAGTCAGATGAACGGATCTGTACTGCAGGTGTCTTAGGTACGGTTTTTTTATTTTCAGTAACGGGTTTAGTGGATTGATTGTTCTTTTTAGAATTTGACAGCCCCGTATCTGCTATTGTCAGCTTCGCGGGCGAACGAACAACCATCGCCTGCGACAAAGGCGCGCCGAATAAAGCAATTGTACCGATCATCCCTATCATTACCCCTGTCGATCTTCGCTTGAAGCGCAGTTGCTTTTTTATCGTCAACGTCATTAATAATAACTGTACTATGATTTGGATGAATTGGAAAATAAGTTATATTGCTCATGTTAACACTGGTGTGCGCCAGCTGATATGATAGACATATGGATATGCCACTTACAATCTTGCTACATTCGTCTAAAACAATGCGCCCTTCTACTCAAACCCAACCGCTACATCGACCCCTCTTAGGCAAGCAGGCAAAAGAAATCGGAATCTACCTTAAAACGCTTTCACCCGAGGAAATCGCAAAATGCATGCACGTTTCTTCGACCCTAGCCGGCAAGACGCATAAACTGATAGCTGACTGGTCTGACAGCCCCGGCAGACAATCTATTGCGATAGATAGTTTCGTTGGGGATATCTATAGTGGACTTCGGGCAAGCGAACTCTCCAAGAGTGATCGGGATTACGCCGACAAAACCCTTCGCATTTTATCGGGATTATACGGGGTAATCCGGCCATACGACGGAATCTGCTCTTACCGGCTGGAAATGGCCTACCGGTTACCTGATCCAAAGTTTACAAACCTCTACGCGTATTGGAGCGATGCAATTGCCAGATGCTTGCCTACGGAGGGCACGATCGTAAACGTATCTTCCGTCGAGTACACAAAGGCCGTACTGCCGTTAATGGATAGTAACCGGGTTATTACCCCAAGATTCTTGACAGCCGACCCTAAAACTGGCGATCCGGCATTCGTGGTCGTACATGCCAAGATCGCGCGCGGCGCATTCGCGCGGTGGCTTATCACTAGCCGGACAACAAATATCGCCAAATTCTCGGAATTTAGCGATATTGGCTATAGATATAACAAGCAGCTCAGCACCCCTAGCGGGCCTGTTTTCGTGTGCCAAACCTTTGGCGGTATTGGGCTCAGTATGCGTCTAGACTAGGCTTTTTTAGGAGCGTCAGTTGAGGTAGTAGTGGCTAGTTTAGGGTGTACTTTAGTTGCAACCATACTAAAGTTATCCCTAATTTCAAACAGGAAGTAGCCCCCGACTGCCGTACCTATGAGCCCCGATAAAAACGCACCGAAATCCTGATTGGAAAAGAGTGTCAAAATCACTGAAATGACTCCTAGTAGCATCGTTACGAACAGCAATGACCACCCGCGTTTAAGATGTGCTTTTAGCGGAGAGATCGCCATTATAGATAATGCAAGATCCACGACGAGGATTATCAAGGCAATAATAGCGGGAATAAAAGCCGCTCCATAGTACACCGACTGCGACATCCCATAGGTGGCAATAAGTGAACCGCCGATAAATAGCCAGCTAAACGCTGGAATGATTACCATCAGCGACAATATAACACCTACAAGAATAATCCACCAGATGTTATTTGTGATCCATTTGCGTGCGCCCTCTGGCAAATGCGGTAAACCCTTGTACCATGCTGCGATCGTCACCTCAAGCTTATTCACAGTTTCCATAACCTTTGACCCCCTGAATTAGTTACTTTTATCATACGCTTTAAGGATAATTACAGCAACTATTTTTTGTGAAGGGATTTTCTGGGCCATAGACCGTCACATGCCCAAAGATCCAGTAGTATGAGCGCGCCAAAAAACGATATCATCCACTCCCCGATAGGCAGATGTACGGTGTCGCCTAATACCCCGCTATTGGGCGCTAAACTAAACGTAATATTAAGCCATATCGACATACCAAACCAAAACAGTAGCACTAGCCAACCGGCAACTACGGATATAACACGCGCCAACGGGCTAAGTCGCATCCTCAAAAGAAAAGGGAGGGAGGCTACTTCGAATATCACAATGAGTGCTGCGGCAATCGTAGAGGTTTCTTTGCTAGGGAAAAAATCGAATCCATTAATAACCTCGGCAAATTTCTCATAAGTGAAAAGTTGCCCGACGACCATAACGATCAAAAATGCCGCAAGTATCATAGCCGCTACTTGGCTATTTTTAGTCTTAGGGTGTTTGGCCTCTGTTGCATTGACGAAAAAGCTCATGTTAGTAGTATACCTTTCATTTCTCTTAACGGAAAGCGTTGTTATTTTTATCATTTCGCTTGCGCTTTTTGATAATTTAATTTATTGTACTAGGTAGCGAAAGTTACAAAAACAAACATAAACTCCAAAAAACATATGTTGTGACAGATCGCTCTACGATAACCCACCACAACTTAAAAACACCTGACAAAATTTCAGGTGTTTTTATTTTGCTTTCGGAGAGTTCTCTTCCCGCCACTTGGCGATAGCCGCGTGATTGCCGCTTAGCAGCACGTCGGGTACTTTCATATCTCTAAATTCCGCTGGCTTGGTATATTGCGGAAATTCTAATGTCTCTCCGTCACTAAAGCTTTCAATCTCGGCACTCATTTCCCCGCCGAGTACGCCTGGAATAAGGCGCACGATACTATCAACGATCGTCATTGCTGGTAGTTCACCACCTGTCAGCACATAGTCGCCCACACTTAGTTCTTGGTCAACAAGTGTCAGAATGCGCTCGTCATAGCCTTCATAGCGCCCACAGACGAAGATATAGCCATGATCGGCTATCGCATACTCTTTTGCGATAGATTGCTTCCAGCGCTCTCCTTTGGGGGTCATGAGAAGTACTTTAGCTGCAGGGTCACTTGCTTTGGCTTTTTCAATCGCCGCGAATAGAGGTTCTGGCTTTAAAAGCATGCCGTCTCCACCGCCATAAGGCGTATCGTCGACCTGACGACGTGGACCTAATCCAAATTCGCGAAGATCAATCGTCTCGAATTCAACGATCTTATTATCTTGCGCTTTCCACATCATAGAAGCATTCAGCACGCCGCTGAACATCTCGGGGAATAAGGTAATAATTTGGATTTTCTTCATCTGTATAAGCTTAACGTACATTGACTTTAATGTCTATATGTGACGATACATACCTAAATAACCCAGTCGGTAGTTTTGAAGGTTTTGTTTTGCTATACTAGAACATAGAAATTAGAGGATTTATGGAATTTGAACAAAAACCACCAACATCCGATGAAGATCGGCGCTTGGCAGAGGCGAAAAAACTAACACTTCAGCCATTGCACGGGGATCTAGCACCCGAAGATGAACCTGACGCAGCGGTTGTTGCACGTCACCTCACGCAGGGAGCACTTGCAAACACGCCTAATGACACCGAGCAAGCCTCTGTGCCTGTCAGGCCTTCGACTGGGCTCTTAGATCACACTGACGAGCCACAAGCCACTAAACAGAGTAAGAAGGTTATTCTTGTTATTACCGCCCTTGTTGTCGCAGGAACTATTCTTACTACTATCGTCTTATCCCTATAGGACAATATTCCAAGAATCACAAAACCCGCCATATTACAGACGGGTTTAGTGACACATACAAGGCTCTCAACAAATATGGTGATTTTGTTGCTCGCATAGAGCTTTCTCGCAGTTCAGTGTCATTGAACTGTTTATGATTATATATCGAGGTCGTCTAGTTCTGCAAGCTCTTTTCGTGTATTCTTTGCAAGACTAGATTCATTGTCCACACTCTCATCTGTTACGTTTTCCACAAGGTCGTCAGATGCAGTATCTGATGAGATACTATAGTTTTCGCGCTCATCATCATTATTGACGATTTTTAGGTTATAACGAGCATCGTTTTTCGTGCCAAGCGCACGTAAAAGTGTTCGTAAACTTTGTGCGGTAACGCCGCGTTTACCGATAACACGCCCGAGGTCTTCGGGGTTAACCGTAAGAGTAAGGAGTACTCCTTTTTCGTCAATCAATCGTTCAACGACAACATCATCTGGATGTCCGACGAGTGACTTCACGATATATTCTACAAATTGCTGGTCTATTGTTGACATCTGGCCCTCCGCTTTAGTCTTCAGTACGTAAATTCCGTAATTGATATCGTATTTCTATTGTAGCACGAAAAATACCCGCCAAAGCGACGGGTATTTATAGGAAAATCGTATTGATTATTCAGCTGATTCTTCTGCTGGCTCTTCAGCCGGAGTTTCAACCACTTCTTCTTTTGGCTGGTTTTTTCGTAGCTTTTCTGCGTTACGAATAGTTTTTTGCTTGTCAGATGTTACTTCCTGAACCCATTTAGGAAGTTTAACGCCGCCGTCTTTTAGCAGTTTAACGACACGAGGTGATGGCTGAGCGCCATTGTCCAAGTATTTCTGAGCTACTTCAGCTTGAATAGTGGCCTCTTTAGTATGAGGGTTGTAGCTGCCGACATAAGCGACGACGCGACCACTTGACGGGTGGCGTTGTGCTTCTTGCACGGCAAGGCGGTAGACTGGGTAGCCTTTACGGCCAACACGTTGCAAACGAATTGCGAGCATATAAATTAAACTTCCTTTACTTCACGATAGAATTTGTATTAGTTCTTGACCAAGTTTACACTACTTTTGGCCGTACGTCAATCTGTTTTAGTGCGTTTCTCGTATGTTTCAAGTGCCGTCTTGGCCGCCTGCTGTTGGGCTACCTGCTTGCTTGGTCCGCTGCCTTCGCCCATTTTCTTATTACCAACGAATACACCTAGTTTAAATATCTTGTCGTGATCAGGTCCAACCTCTTCTAACACCTTATACTGCGGTGTTTGGCCGTCAATCCGCTGGGATACTTCTTGCAGATGTGATTTTGGATCGCGCCAGCTACCAGACTCTAAAATAGAATCCAATTTAGAAAGAATATGCTTTTCAATAAAGACGGCCGCATCTTCGTAACCACGTTCAAGGTAAATCGAACCTATGACAGCTTCGAAAGCATTCGCAAGAATTTGCTCGCGTGCACGGGTACTGCCATTTTTTTCACCTTTGCTCATGCGCATCAAGGGTTCGAACCCAAGGCTTTGGCCAGCTTCGCTAATACTTTCAGTACGGACTAGCGACGCACGCCAGCTGGTTAAAATACCTTCCGGTTCACTATGATTACGGAATAAGGAGTCGGTCACGACAAGTTCCAAAACGGCATCACCTAAGAACTCGAGACGCTCATTGTGTTCACTAACACTCTTTTTATGTTCGTTAACGTAGCTACGGTGTGTCAGCGCAGTAATAAGAAGATCGATGTTCTTAAACTCAAACCCAAAATTTTTTAGGGCAAAATCCTGATATGGCGCCGTTTGCATCCCGCTCATTATAGCTTCTCCTGGCGAATTTTTTTCATTGCGAGTAACATCAGTTTTCCAATATCTTCGTATTCAATTTCATCTAGTGCATCGTGAAATTTGAACCACCTAATACCGTTCATCCACTCTTCTTTTTGGATAGCATCGGTGTCGCCTTTGGCGCGGACAAGGTAGATTTGGGTTGTCATAAGGACAAGTTTGTCAATCCGACGGTAGCGAAAATGAATTTTGCCCAGCCAGCCAAGGACTTCCGTATCATGGAGTCCTGCTTCTTCACCAATTTCACGCTTGGCTGTTTGCTGTGCTGTTTCGCCTTCTTCAATATGACCTTTTGGAATAGTCCAACGGTCTTTGGCATCTTGGATTAATAATATTTCTACATCGCCTGCTTTATTACGGCGAAATACTATACCACCAGCTGTTGGTTCGCGAACGATTTCTTGAATAGAAGCACGATGGCGGTTGAAATATTTTTTAAAGCGTTCAAACTTTGGATTTTGCATCGCCTGACTCCCCCTCAACAAGTGTACGGTAAGCTGTCCCCAGCACTCCGTTAATAAACTTGCTTGAGTTATCAGAACCAAACGCTTTAGCTAATTCAACCGCTTCGTTAATCGCCACTTTTGGCGGCACGACAGTTGCAAGGTAGAGAAGTTCATATAGGCCAATACGCAGTACTGAACGATCAATACGCGCAATTTGTTCAATTGGCCAATCAGGAGCAATCGGCTGAATTTTTTCATCCAAATCCACCTGGTTGGCAATAACACCTTTTACTAAATCACTAACAAACGGTTTATCGTCAATCGCGGTCTCGTAACGTTCCAGATTGCGCCCAAGTATTTCGTCAATATCGACAGAAGCATCTTCCGACTGAGTACGAAACTCATACTCGTAAAGGGTTTGAAGTGCAACAATACGTCCAAGGTGGCGGTTAGAAGCCATAGTGTTTGGTTCTTTCGTTATCTTTAGGTTTTTTTAAGATCACTCGTAGTCAAACGAGAGTTATTTTGTGACTTTGCCAGTTTCACGCTTTGTAGTGCGTACCTTGACTGGTGATTTGCCGTTTACACGACGAGCAAGCTTTAGAACAAGGTGGCTACGACGTAGACCAGTCTTGCGCGGGCTGCTTTGCTTTTTAGGTTGTCCCATGGTAAAGTTCTCCTTTTTCAGGTTTTTATTATATAACTTGGTGCTATTATAGCGAAGTTAGTTAAATTTCTCAAGAGAGTATTGACATAAATATACATAAGTGTTATCATATATAAATGACTTTCAACAGAAGTGAATACGCAAACTACTCTTCTCCGCATAATCTCCCTCCAAGCGGAGCTCTCAGGGAGCTTGCCTTACCTGGATACTATTCTTCGGAGCCACCCGCTTTAGAAGAAGTACCGCCTACAATCCCTCTTCCTGATATCGAACTCGGCAGTGAAGATACGCAGTTACTAGCATTGGCTAAGAAACAAGCACCCTACAGGGCATATGTCTTAGTGCAAGATATGCTCGATACAGATCTTGATTATCAGAGTGCGCACACGCATGCAAATTACGCACAAGGGCAAGAGAATCCTTTTTTGCCCCACGCTGCAGAACATCAAGCCAAACCCTTGCGAGGTCTAGTAGCGGAAAAGCTTACGTATGCCGCAAATGCCCTAGCGTCGGCAACAAATGCTCAGATTGGTCGCTCAGCACTTCTTATTCGGTTTCCTTTTGATAAGATTACGACTCCAAAAAAAGGTAAACATGTACTAGCCCCTAAGCATCGTCGGGATACATCTAAGATTGACACTCGTACGGTGTCCCGTTCTAGCCATTAGGCTAAACGACAATATTAATCAGCCGGCCAGGGATATAAATCACCTTGGCTGGTTTTTTGTCGCCAATAAATTTGGTGACATTTTCTTGTTCTAGCGCCTCTGCGGTCACATCTTCCTGTGTTGCGTCCGTCGCAACTTCTAGCTTAGCTCGTAATTTGCCATTTACCTGAACGATAATCGTCGAGGACTCGCTCTTAGTCAAAGCATCGTCCCACTGCGGCCAACCGGCAGACTCGATCATCGTATCATTGCCGAGCTGTTGCCATAATTCAGCGCTTATGTGCGGTGCGAATGGTGCAAGCATACGGTTAAGCGCACCTAGAGCCTCATGCCATACTTCATCTGAAAAACCATCGACTTTGAATTTATATAGTTCGTTCACATATTCCATTAACGCAGAGATAGCTGTATTAAAGCTAAGCCGGTGATAATCGTCAGTCACTTTTTTAATCGTTTTGTGCTGCAGACGCTTTATTTCATCATCGTGACCAGTAAATTGCTTGCTACTTTCTAGGAATTCTTGGTTAAGCACCCAAACACGGTTAAGGAAACGGTAAATTCCGGCGATTCCACGCGAGTCCCATGGTGCATCAAGCTCGATCGGCCCCATGAACAACACATAGGTGCGGAGTGCATCGGCACCGTAACCCTGGTCGATAATGTCAAGCGGATCAATGACATTCCCCAGGCTCTTGCTCATTTTGCGACCGTCTTCGGCATTAATATAGCCATGGTAGACAAGTTTCTTGACCGGTTCACGGAAATTCGTTAGCCCCATGTCTTTGAACACATGCGTCCAAAAACGAACGTATAGTAAATGGGCTACCGCGTGATCGCCACCTACGTAATAATCAACAGGTGACCAGTAATTGGCTTTTTCAGGATTCCACGCTTGTTTGTCATTGTGTGGATCAGCATAACGCAAAAGATACCAGCTGCTACATGCATAGCCATCCATCGTATCGGTCTCGCGCTCGGCAGGACCGCCACAGGTTGGACAGACGGTGTTCACCCAGTCTGTTACACCGGCAAGTGTTGATTTGCCATCACCTTTTGGCGCGAAATCTTTTAGTTCTGGTAGCACCACAGGTAATTGATCCTCCGGAACGGGAACAGCACCGTGTTCGGGACAGTGAATAATCGGGATAGGTGCACCCCAATAGCGCTGACGACTAATAAGCCAGTCGCGCATTTTGTAGGTAACTTTGCTTTTGCCCCTACTCTCTTGCTCTAGCCAGGCAACGATCTCTTCGCGAGCTTCGCTACTTTCCATACCATCAAACGTTCCGCTGTTAATAAGTGGGCCTTCGCCGTGGTATATTCCTATTTCTTCGTCAGATTCAGGTTTTTCAATAACTTCAACGATTGGAAGATTGAATTTTTCTGCAAACGCAAAGTCGCGCTCATCATGTGCTGGTACCGCCATAACTGCACCCGTTCCATAGCCAGCAAGTACGTAATCGGCGATCCAAATAGGCACTTTTTCACCTGTTGTCGGGTTAATTGCATAGCTTCCCGTGAAGACGCCTGTTTTATCTTTACTATCGGTCATGCGCTCGATTTCGGATTTTTTAACAGACTCGGTAATATACTTCTCAACTGATTCTTTAAATTCACTTGCTGCAAGTTTTTTAGCGAGCTCGTGTTCGGGTGCAAGGACAACAAACGTCGCACCAAAAATCGTATCTGGTCGAGTTGAAAAAACAGTGATTATATCTTTCGTATCGTCAACCACAAATTCAATTTCGGCACCTTGAGAACGGCCAATCCAGTTTGTTTGAGCAGTTTTAATCTTTTGTGGCCAGTCTAAATCTTCGATTTCATCTAAAAGCGCGTCAGCATAATCCGTGATCTTGAAGAACCATTGGTTCATGGATTTTTTGATAACTTCGCTGCCACAACGCCAGCATTTGCCACCTTCGACTTGTTCGTTTGCGAGTACTGTTTTATCTACCGGACACCACCATTGCAAACTCTCTTTTTGGTAGGCGAGTCCGCGTTCAAAAAACTTCGTAAAGATCCACTGGGTCCAGCGGTAATATTCGGGGTCGGATGTATTAATCTCACGCGACCAGTCGATACTGACGCCCATGCGTTTTAGCTGGTTTTTGAAGTTTGCGATATTCGTTTTCGTAACAACTGCAGGTGCTGTCCCCGTTTTAATAGCATAGTTTTCCGCAGGCAGCCCGAATGAGTCCCAACCCATTGGATTAAGAACGTTTTTGCCGTGCGCTCGGTGAAAGCGAGCGATTGAATCGACAATTGCATGTTCGAACGCATGGCCCGTGTGCATACCTGCGCCACTTGGGTATGGAAACATACAGGAAATATAGAGTTTTTGCTTGCTAAGATCCTCTTCGACATCGTATGTTTTTTGGTCTTCCCAAATAACCTGCCACTTGGGTTCAATATCGGAGGGATTGTAACGCTTCATGCGTTCTAGTATAACAAACTTTTCACCCCTGGTAGGAAAAAGCGTTACAGATCTTAGCTTTGTATTTGCGCTTTAGCCATACCGGCATAGACGGATTGTATAAGTGTCTCAATTTCGGTTTTGAGTTCGTCAATTGTCACCGATTTTTCTGGTACAGTCACATTAGCTGTTTTATTAAAGACTGGTTCAAAAACGAAGGTTCTTTTTTCAGGACCAGTTTCGTCCTTGGTGCTAAACTTTGTAATTTCGTGCGACCATTGACTCACCCATACTTCCATTCGCGTTTCGTTCGCGGCATTTTTGTCAGATGCTACCGCATTATTTTCATCAATCGTAATGTTTGGATCACAATCCTGCAGCGATTTAAACACACGGGTATTTTTTAGTTCTCGGGCAAAGCCTTTTGCCCCCTCGTTGTTGCTTTTAATCGTATACCCGAGGCTGCCGTCTTTAGTCCCGAGGTTTTGTTCGATAGTTAGGAATTTATTTTTCTTGTAGATATTTGCAACCTCGTCCGTAGCTGCTTTGTCACTTTGGAACTTAGTGATCGTATCGCCGATACATTTTTGCATTTTGCTGGTTGCTACGCTGAATTGTTTCGTATCAGCAGCACTTATCTTGACCCAACGATCATCAATTTTAGCAATTAACTGGTCAAAAACGTCTTGAGACCCTGGAAGAATAACCCCGCTGTATGCCTTAACGACATCTTTTACATTCTTGACCTTGAAATAAAGAGTGCCTTCACCATCTATGAGCCCGCTGCCATTTACCGTAACCGGCCGTCCTCCCATATCAAGAGTAGCCTTAACGTTTACGTTTCCCTTGGCTCGGTCGGTCGCACCATCAATCTCTATTTTTACTTTAGTCGCACCATTTGTCACGTCCATTAACCCAGTAAAGGTAAGTGTTTTTGCTTTAATCGCGTTCATAACGCTATCGGCCACCACCTTTTCAGGGTTCTGATACCAGAAATTATATGCGAGTACGCTGCCTGCGCCAAGAATAACGGCAACAATAGCAATGATGATACCGATAATAATAAGTTTTTTACTGCGGCGCTTGGGAACTGTGGGCGCAGGAGTAGGTTCGCCAGGAGTATTGGATTGAAAAGGCATAGGTATAGGTATCTTTTCTTGCCTACTATGTCTGTCAAAAGAGTTGAATTCGTCGTTTTTCATGCATACTCCTTGCACGTACACGCATTATGCTTATATTTATAGCATATCATGTGCAAAAAGGAGAGTATCAGAATTTAGAAAAGAATGCGTTCTTAACTCTCATCCAGTCAGCTGATTGCCGTACTAGCTCATCTTCTTCACTAAGAACACACAAAACCTTCACTGCTTCTTCGACGTAGCCGCCATTTTGCGAGCCTTTTGCAAGGATTGCCGCACCAGGTTCTACGACGCTACGGACAAAACCACCAGCATCGATTGCGCTTTTGAAACTTTTAACCTGGCATCCCCGTGCGCGTGCCGCAGGGGCAAGGTATTTCTCTGCGTCGTCGCCAACGGTCACTACCCAAGACAACAGACTTGCATCACATAGTGCGCCCAATTTTTGATGCTCGCCCTCAGAAGACTCACCAAGTTCATTCATCGATCCTAAAATAACAACCCGTTGAGGAACTTGAAGACTGTACAGCGTCTGTAATGCCGAACTAGCCGCAACCGGACTAGAATTATACGTATCATCAATAATAATCGTGTCATCAATTCCACGCAGTAAATTCATACGGCCTGGAACGGCTCGAATTAGCCCTAGGCCTTTTGCTATCTCGTCGATTGTTAGCCCTAGTTTCACCGCTACAGCTACAGCCCCCATCGCGGGACGAAGACTATGCTCGCCCACAACTTTAATAGTTGCCTGTATAGATTGGTCGAATTCGGGGGTGATTACCTGTCCTTTATAGCCTGTTTCCAGAGCAAAATCTTCTTCTTCGAAACGATACTCGGCCAGACCTGTCGTACCGTACGTATCAACATTTGAGTTGATTAGGTATTTTGCATACCCACCATCAACATCGTCCCGGTTAATGATGGCAATTTCAGAAAAGTTAGCAGCTGTTAGTTCTTCTTCTGCGACCACATCCATAGTTTTGAAAAACTCCATGTGTTCAGCAGTAACAGCAGTAACGACACCGATATACGGCCGCATATACTTGCCAAATGCGGCAATGTCACCCGGCTTGTCTGATCCAAGCTCTTGCACGATAACGTCTACTCCCGTAGGTTGGTTGATACGCTTGCGGGCAGCCGCAAAAATAGACAGCCATGCAAAAGGATTTTTGAGCTTATCTAATGCAGGATACTCAACTCCCAAGATGGCGAGTGGGACACTCATGTCGGTATTGTGGTTTCCCTCATGTAGTGCAACCCGATAGCGTGTAGATAGTAGCGTCGCAATGGCGCGTTTCGTGCTGGTTTTACCGACACTACCCGTAACGACAACGAGTTTTACCTCCGGGTGTTTACGGAAATATTTTCGAACATAATCTTCAAGACGTTTTTGGATGATTTTTTTGAACATGCTTACCCCTATCATAAACGATAGGTAGGCAAAGGAGCAAATTCGTTCAGCTCTTAGATCAATAACTAAAATTAGTTACTCATACAAAAGTTGTAAGGCCTCCTGGGCCCGACTCACTCACGAAGAGGAATCGGGCCCAGGTTGGGCAGGGAGAACAGTCAGGTCGCTACAGTTGCAACCTGATCGCCGTAGAGAGAAAGAGCGCCATCACGATCACCAGCGCCATCATGACGGCGCCGGCGTTGATCTGGTTCTGCTCCAGGATCTCCTTGACGGTGCAGTTGGTGAGCACCAGGCGGTCGATGAGCCAGCGGGCCAAGTACAGACCGATCACGGCGACCAACGTCGTAGCGAAGAACCCGGCAAAACCGGAACGCCACCCACTGAAGTCGCCGGCAACACCCTCACGTACCACCATGGATGTGCCGATCAACATGCCGGCGACCTCGTAGGCCGCCGCCAGGTTGCCCTGCGCGATCTCGTCTTGCAGGTTGTACCGCTTACCCCCGTCTCGCAGAACCTTACGGAGCTGAAAGCGGGTGATCCGTTCGTGAATGAACACGAACACCCCCACGACCAGCAGCAAGCCGAGCACTCCGAAGACTACCGTGCTTTCCATACTCTTTAACACCGACGATGCCTGACCATCAAGCGAACCGTTCAGAGCGAAGCCGGCGCAGATGTAGAACCCTGCCTCGACCGCCCCGACAGCCTTGTTGCCCTTCAGGAGCTCGTCGATATTGCGCACTTTGCGCAGCACGACCCAGTCGACGACCGGACGCACCAACAAAAGCGCGGCGAATACCCACGCACCTTCCAGTAACATCCATCCGATGACCCCATAGCCATCGTCGTGAATGGAGTACTTGAAGATGTGGAGCATGCCGATCGCTTGACCGACGACCAGTGATAGGCGTTGAATGGTGTAAGCAGTGCCGCCCTTGCTGAACAGCACTTCGTTGACGTTGAACGGGGTGATCTTGTTCACGGTGTGCCACAGCACGACCACGAACAGCGTTGCGGTTGCGAACGGAATCGCAACGCCGGGAGCACTCTCGCGAAACGCTCGCAAAAAGTCGAGAAACATATTTCCACCACTTCCGAAGACGACTTTCGTCTTCATAGTCGATTACGTGCGGAACAAAGTGACTGAGGTTATCAGTCACCAGGCCAGAACTTTCACGGATTCCTAGACCCGCGGGCACGCCGTCGATCATCCAAATGCCTAGCACTGGATGGTTGGCTTCGTGCACACCCTTGTCGTTGAACCCAGGAAAGTTTGGCAACGGAGCGAATGCCTGAACGATGGCCGGTCCGTCGTACGGACCTTCCATGTCAACAATCACTTCACCGTTTTTGACGATCCTGACATTGGCACCTTCGCGGCCAAGAAGCGGTTTGAGGACATAGGTCTTCCAGTCCTCAGGCATTTCGTCCTCGAAGTAAGCTGGCAAAAGCAGCTGGCTCTTTTCGGGGTCGGTGCCAAACAGCTTCCAGAGCACCGCAAGGATGCCCTTGTTTGACCACAGCATCTTGTAAGGTGGCTCGATCCAGATAGTTCCACCTGGTCGTGCCATATCACGAAATGCTGCTTCGGCGAAGTCATCCTCCACCATCATTTCCCACGGGTAAAGCTTGAACACTACATCAAGGTGGGGTCCATCGGCCGACTCATAGAATCGCCCATCCTCCGAGTTGTAGCAGATATCTTGGATCGACATGTTGCGAGTATTGTACCCCGCAGCTCGGCAGGCATCCTCGTTGGTGAGAATGTTGCCGTAGTCTTCTCCAGACTCGTCTGTTTCGTCGTAGACAAAGACCACCGTGGGCTTGTAGCCGAGGTGTTCCTTGATTTGTAGCAGGTTACGCCCCCAGGCTTCGACCAGGGCTTCGAAAATCCGATTCCACTGATCAGTGCCCTGTCCAGTCTGAGTGTGCCAGTAATGCTGGGCAATCGCCGACTCCAAAAGCGAAGTTGGGGTGTCAGCATTGAACTCTAGCAGACTCAGCTGTTCACCGTCGTACCGAAAATCGAAACGGCCATAGACACTCCCCCAATCGGGTTCGCGCCTCCAGCTGTTTTTGATCATCGGCCACGCAAGTTCGGGAATTCCCATCTTGCGCAGGATTTCGGGGTGACGCAGAATGTACCAGCCGGCCGCCTCCACCATCTTGAAAACGGTGACGGCGTCCTTTTCCATTCGTTCCACCTGGGGGAGAGTGAAGGTGTAGAACTTCCCCTCCCGCCAGTAGGACTTAACGGTTCCGTCAGGCATCTCCGTGGGGTTGTAGACAAGACCGTGGTCATAGATGAGCTTCTGCCATCCAGGCCGGATCTTGCCATTGTCGACTCGCTGCATTTCAGCCCCCCCTTGAGACGCCGAAGCCCTTGCCGAAGCCACCACTCCCGCTCACCTTGGTTCCAAAGCCACCCGTAGTGATCTTCCCGGTCGCGGGAAGCTTCATTGCCGTGCGGGAAGCTGAGTCGTTGTAAGGGAACTTGCTCCCTCCCGTCGGCAGCTTGTCCCCAGGCTTGAAGTTGTCCCTGTAGGTAGCGCCGGGGGCGTGCCAGATGAAGATGCTGCTGCCCCCACCGGAGCTGTTCCTCCTCTCGCATTCAGAAGGGTCGAGGATCGTGCCATCTTCTAGGGCGCAGTAGACCTGTTCGTCCTCTGCATCATCGGAATTTCCGGAGGGTGAACAGCCAGTCAGACTGGCTGCCACCAGCGCGCTAGACGTTAAGACGCCAGCGAGCTTCAATGTACCCAACTTTTTTGACATGCCACTTCCTTTTCGTAAAGCGATTGTCGGTTTTAAAAGTCTATGGTAGTTGTTAGATCAACTGTTCTCCCTTGTTAAGGTGCACCGATATTCATCGGGAGAGAGGAATATCCCCTCTTATTAGTAATCACCGCCATAATTACAGATAAGAATTGACATATTTCAACACAAATTAATCTGATGTATTGTAGTATTTTTTAGCATTTTTGTCAATGATACGTCTTAGAATTGTTTACTTTTTAGCATTTTAATGTTATAAATACTTAAGCATCCCTTCCACCACGACAAAAAGAGGTTGAGGTTTATGTTCATTGTCAATGCAGCAAAACTGGTCCTGCGAGGAGTCGCCTGGATTGTCATGGCTTTTGTCCAGGGAACTACCTGGGCAGTTGAACGGATTGCGAAGCTTCCTGCAACCAAGAAGTTCACGCACTTCGTCCTGGCCATGACGAGCAAACTGCGCTGGGTCCTCCTAGCGTATGTCCTGACACGCATTCTTGCGATTTTGATATTTCACTTCGTCGAGAAGTGGAGCTTTGTCGAAGCGTACTGGTGGTCCGGCGTGGCTGCCCTTACGATCGGCTACGGCGATTTCTACCCCAAAACGTCGGTCGGCAGAATTCTTGCGGACGGTTTTCAGCACTTCTGGATCTTCTACTGCGGGCTTGCCATCGGCGCCCACATCTTGATGAAGATCTTCAAGAAGCTGAGCGTCTTCACCCACCGCGAGCAGGAGTGGCTGTTCTGGGTCGTGGGTCTGACCTGCCAGTGGGCGCGGTGGATCGTCCTGAGCCTTGTCGTCATCGCCGAGCACCTCGGTTGTAGCGACAAACTACCTCCAACGCCCGGGCGTCTACCTGACGGTAGTCTCGTCGATCTTCCGGATCAGCCTGATCCGAACGAAGACTACGAGGCAGCAGATTACACTCTGCCCATACACGAAAGTGGAAGGATCACACAGACAGCATGAACTGACACGAACATTCACCGCGGAAGGTGATGCACAAGGCATTCGTTAATCGGATGCCTTTTTGCATAGGTTTAAACTATTTATTATTTCGCTTTAGAACAGGAAGTATCTTGATAATCATGCCTAGAGCTAACATTCCCGCTCCGATAGCAATAGGTAGCGACAGTGGCCCGCCCGTCTCAGCTAGTGTAGCGTTTGCCATCGTTCCATTCGGACAGGCAGGCGGCTGCACGGCCAACGACCCCGTATCAAATACTTGATTGTTAAATCCAGTAATCGAGTAATCGATTGACCCGCTCGTAAAGCTACAATCAGTCGTAAACTGAGCCGCAAGCGCAGTCGACGAGACACCTGGCGCAAGGTTTGCAGCGTAGGTGCAGGAGTTTCCAGCACACGTCCAGCTAGTTCCGCTTGCGCTCGCAAGCGTTACGCCAGCCGGTAACGTAAAGGCGACGCGGCTTGAGCTGTATGCGATTTGCTCTGCGGCAGCGTCATTATCAATCGTAAGGTTAGCATTTAATAGACTGGATGTAGGTGTATTAGGACCAGGCGCGTTCTGTGACACTGCGCTCTGCAAATCGATACAACCTGTTGGCACGTTACTTGGACCACGATTAGGTATTAGGCTTGGAGGTAGTGTTGCAACATCACTCACTTCCGTATTCCAATAACTCACAGCTCCATCGTATGGATTTGGCAATACATCGTCAGTAATATAGACCCAGCCAATGTCAGACGCTCGCATTTTGGCAAGAACACTTGGATAAGTGGCTGCATCTGCATCGTAAACAATA
>DATHGB010000010.1 GCA_035317825.1 Candidatus Saccharimonadales bacterium
TTCGTAATCGTCAAGTTCGTAGAGCGGCCATGAAAAAGCTTCGAGAAGTTCATTCAAGATAGGGATCTGCGTAAAGAAATCTTCGGGCGGACGCTTGCGGCCGGCTTTGTAGGTCGGCATAATTTCGAGGCGCTTTCGAATACTAGTTCCCTTTTTATCCCAGGCAACGGCAACATAATCGGGTTCTAGTTTTTTGATAAGTTCGAGTGCAAGACTGGCAAATCCGAAGACTCCCCCAGTTGGCGTACCGTCGCGCGTCGAAAGACCAGGCATGGCATAATAGCCGCGGTAGAAGACGGATTTTCCGTCAATAATAGCGAGTCGTTTCGGCATGTTTTTATTATACCCTGTTACGGAAGTTCTAGATAAGATTATTGATTAGTCTTTCGCCTTGCATCCGGCAACGAGATCCCTGATCGTTTTAAAGCTCTGGCTATAGCCTTCTCTACACTTGCACGTTGAATGTCCAATTCATCTGCAATTTCATCTATAGATTGACGAGGACGCGCCACGCCTACAAGTCTGCGAAGAATATCTTCTTGTTGTCGCGTGAGACTCGGCAGGACCGTGTTAAACTCCTCTACGCTCACTTCTCCCTCATCAACCGTCCGTCTATCCACTAACGGGATAACCTTCGCTTCGGCATCTGTTTGATCACTCAGTAACGAGTTAGCTTCAAGCCATGCCTCAAGACTAATAGGGTCTTTCATAAGTCGCATTTTCTTCACATCCTCTACTGGCACTTCCATGTTTTCTGCTAATACTTCCGCATCAGGTTTTGTTCCTGTTTCAGCTTCGATGCTAACTTCGAGCTTCAGTAATTCTGTCACGACGTAGTAGATATGTTCTGGCAAACGAACCATTCGACCCCTTTGAACAATCCCTCGTTGTATAGAACCCCATATCCATTCATAGGCATACGTCGAGAATTTTATCCCCTTATTTGGATTAAAGTGATCGGCAGCCCTAAATAGCCCTAGATTCCCTTCTTGCACCGCATCAAGCAGAGGCATGCTACGTCGGTCAAAACTTTTGGCAATACTTATGACTAGCCGCAGATTAGATTTAACCATTCTATCCCACGCTTCATCACCCAGAATTTTATCTATCTCTAGCTCAGTCCTTTCCTCCTCTGTGGGGTTGTCTTCGGCAATGAGCTGACGAGCTGCTTGTCCATCTCGGATAAGGTGACCTAAAATAGCTTCTTCTTCCTCTGTAAGTAACGGCTCTCTCCCTACTTCAATTGCGTACAGTCTTATATTTGCACGCCTAGAATCTTCAAGTGCTGCCGTCATATCAGCTTTGGATGAAGAAGAGTCTAGTGGTGAAAGCTCATTCATTCTTTACATATTATAGCATATATTTGTTATAAATGTAACGATAGGTTGTTACGGCATAAATGTTTGGCGTCTCAATATCCTCTCTGTTACACTAAAGATCATGAAACATCACGAAAACGTTAAAATCATCGCGCTTGTTGGCCTGACAGGCAGCGGAAAAAGTACGGCTGTCGATTATTTGACCGAGAAAGGCTACCCGAAAGTTTACTTCGGCGGAATCATCTATCAAGCAATGAAGGACGCTGGCATTGAAATTACCTTTGAAAGCCAAAAGGAGTTCCGCGAAAAAATCCGCGAAGAAGAAGGCAAAGATTTTGTCGTTAAACGCGCGATCAAGCAGGCACGTGATCTGATCGCATCGGGACAACACCGTATTGTTTTAGATGGTATTTACTCTTGGACCGAATACAAACTCGTGAAGCATGAGTTCCCCGGCGAGTTAACCGTTGCAGCGATTATTGCGCCAAAACATCAGCGTAAAAGCCGCTTGGCTATTCGCGCAGAACGTCCGCTTACTTCATCTGAAGTTGACCAGCGTGACTGGGCAGAAATTGAGAACCTCGAAAAAGGTGGTCCGATTGCTATTGCCGATTATTTCATTACCAACAATGGTGACCTTGAACATATGCAAAAGCAGATTGACGACATCCTGACGCACATCGACTTCTAAATGGTATAATCACATCATGAAGATAAGCAAAAGCGGTTTCACGTTAGTCGAGCTACTTGTCGTTCTTGTTGTTATCGGAATTTTAGCCAGTGTTGTTATTGTTTCGTTTAATAACATTCAGGCAAAATCACGTGACGCCGAACGCATATCTGACTTACAAAATATCGCGGATGCTATTTCGTCGTATCGTGCAAAATATGGAAATGATATCAGTACCGGTAGCGGCTGCGGCGATCTAGGCAATGGTAGCGGATGGTTCAACCTTCAAAATGCGACGTACCCTAAAGCGATCCTGACATGCCTTACCGAAAAGGCTTATCTGACTACTGCGTTTATTGATCCGTTCGGATGCACGACCACGACCGAAGCAGTCTCGGCGACATGTAGACGGCAAGGATACGCCTACATGAAATTTACCTCTGGTAGTGGCGATACAAGCGTTACCTGTGTCTACGCCAAATTAGAAGCAAGCGGTAGCACCTCTGACTTAACGAGCGCCAATCCTTGCACCGCTGCATCGTCCAGTACCGTAGCGACAAGCTTCGGTATGAACTACGCTGTTTTAGTTAAGTAATCTAACCTAAGTATTCGTGAAGTTTTTTAGCATCTTTATGTTTGCGAAGTTTCGCAAGTGCTTTTGCTTCGATTTGACGGATACGCTCGCGGGTAACCGCAAATTCCTGGCCAACTTCTTCGAGCGTATGCGATTTGCCGTTTTCTAGGCCAAAACGCATTTTAACGATCTTTTGTTCGCGTTCGGAAAGTGTTGATAGAACTGCTTGGACTTGTTCTTTTAGCAGCTGCGAAGTCGCAGACTCTTCTGGGGTTGCACCGTCTTCGTCTTCGATAAAGTCACCAAGAACGCTGTCTTCGTCTTCACCGTCGCGGCCAACGCCAGCATCAAGCGACGTAATGTCCTGCTTGATTTTAATAACGTATTCAACTTTTTCAGGTTCCATCTCGAGTTCTTTGCCAAGCTCTTCGATGGTTGGTTCGCGGTTAAGCTCCTGTGTCATGCGGCGTTGGGTACGAAGCAATTTGTTAATTGTTTCTACCATGTGTACTGGGATACGAATGGTTCGTGCCTGGTCGGCAATCGCACGGGTAATAGCCTGGCGAATCCACCAGGTTGCGTAGGTACTAAATTTAAATCCCTTGTCCGGGTCGAATTTTTCAACGGCACGTAACAGTCCCGTGTTTCCCTCTTGGATAAGATCAAGAAAATCCAGGCCACGGCCTGAATAGCGCTTGGCGATTGAAACGACAAGACGCATGTTTGCCTCGGCCATTTTGTCTTTAGCCTTTTTTTCACCAGCAACAACGCGCTGGGCAAGGGCAAGTTCTTCTTCTGCGTTTAGTAGTGGGATTTTACCAATTTCACGAAGGTACAGACGAACACTGTCGTCACTCACATCGTCAAAATACTGGCCGCTGTTTAGCGTATCTTCATCAGTGTCTTCTTCGTCGACAAGTTCATCGATTGCAGGTTCGTCGATGTCGCTTAGCGGGCCGCCGCTTGAATCGATTACTTTATTGCTGTCATCTTCTTCTTCGACGGGTGCGATAATATCATCTTTGGCCACGAGTTATCTCCTTTATAAGTGTGTTCAGCTGTGAGCGCAGTTCTAACGCTTTTGCGTCATCGCCCGCACTTTCAGCCTCACGCAACTGATTTGTTAATTGTTCTTGGGTTTGTTTCTTGTGTTCATTTGCTACTTGGCGGAGCAACCGTGCTGTTTCGAAGTAACGATCTTGGTCGTTCCAGTCAGCATATCGGGCGTCGGCCTTTAATAGTAGTATTTTAACATACGTATCGAAGTTTAGCAATTCCGTAGGGGTTGTTTTTAAAATTGAACCTGCATGAGTCGCGAGGTATTTTGCTATTGCCCTGCGCTCCTGCCCTGCAAAAATTTCTGGATCCGTATGAACGAATAATTCCTGGCTAGGAGCATCGATCATCGCAACAGACAATAAATTATCTTGGTAGGCGGATATATCTTGAGCTATCGATCCTGCTGACGAAGCGATTGGTTTTCGTTTGGGTGCTTGGTCAAGTGGAGCAATCGACGTTAACTTTGCTTTGACTGCATCTAATGACGAGCCAATCATGTCGGCGATTTTTTTCTCATAATGATCCTGTTCAACCGCATCTTTTAGTCCGCGTACGACGTTTAGCGCAGCCGTCGTGAAATTACGCTTACCCGCTGCGGTTGTGATATCTTCGCGCTGGCTATATTGATCTAGAATCCAATCAACGGCAGGTTGTGACGATTCGATAGCTTGCTTCCATAGCGTCACGTCTTGCTGAATAAGCTCGTCGGGGTCTTTGGCATCACCTGGCAAAGTAATAATCGTGAGTTCTACGCCAACTTCGCTGGCAATCGGAATTGCGCGTTCGGTAGCCGCAATTCCCGCCTTATCGCCATCAAATGCTAATCTAACGTTGCCCGTTAAGCGCCGGAGCGCCCTCAGGTGATTATCCGTCATGGCCGTTCCGGCTGATGCGACAACCGGCAGAACGCCTGCCTGGTGACTACTGACGACATCCAGGTTTCCTTCAACGATCACCGCGTAGTCGTTCGTTCGGATTGCTTCTTTTGCCTGCGAAAGACCAAATACGTGACGACCTTTATCATAGAGAAGCGTTTGCGACGTGTTTAAGTATTTCGGCGCGTTTGGATCGTCGTCGATAATTCGGGCGGTAAAACCAATCACCTGCCCTGTAGCGTCCATCAGTGGCACCATCATACGGCCGCGGAACATATCGCTACCAAAACGATTCGTCAGTCCCGCGTCAGTAACTTCTTTTTTAGAAAAGCCTTTCTTGTCTAAAAAACGCACCAAAGCATCACCGCTAGTAGGCGCGTAGCCAATTCTGAAATCCTCGACGATTTTTTTAGATAGCCCTCGTTTTTTAAACACATATTCAAGTGCGTGCTGGTTTTTCAGTAAACTCTGCTGGTAATAGATTGCCGCCAAGTCATTCGCTTGGTGCAAACGTTTTTTACGCTGCGCCAAGTCGCGGCTTCCCGAAGATTCGTAAATGCTTAGATCGACGCCTGCTTTTCTCGCTAAATGTTCGAGCGCCTGGCGGAAGTCCATTCCTTCGACTTCCATGATAAAGCTGAACACATCGCCGCCCTTGTTTGAAGAAAAATCATGCCAAATATGTTTGTCGGGACTGACAAAAAAGCTAGGGGTTTTCTCGCCGCTAAACGGGCTAAGTCCCTTGAAGTTACGTCCGGCGCGTTTAAGCTGTACGTATTCGCCAACGACGTCCTCGATATTGAGTTTCGCCCTAACCTCTTCTTTGGCATCCTGCATAGTTTGATTATAACACTCTTTACCTCTGTAAATGTTTGTGCTTAAATAGCGGTAGTATGCAACCAGACCAAAACGAATACCCTATCGATTATTTGAATCAGATTGCGCCTGAGCAAAAAAAGCCGCTGATGAATAGTAAGGTACTCCTTGTCATCGTTGGTATCGGGGCTATCTTAGCCGCAGTCGTAGGTTTTTTGCTTTTGATTAATAGTGGCGGCGCAAGTGATAGTCAGAAATTACAGACATTAAGTGCCCGCATGCAAACGCTTGAAAAAATTTCTAAATCGGCCGAAAGAAATATTAAAAGCAGTACGCTTCGCTCAACCAATAGTACGCTTTCACTGTTTTTAACCAATGCGAACCGTGATATCGCGACACCGTTAAAAAACAATGGTATAAAGACAGCCAATCTAGACAAGACTATCGTCAAAAAAGAGGATGGTGCCAAGGTTACCACTACACTTGAAAACGCCAGACTCAACGCTGTCTACGATCGTACGTACGCAAGAGAAATGAGCTTTCAGCTAGATACCGTTGCCAGCCTCATGAAACAAATCTACACAACAACAAAAAGTAAATCACTAAAAGATTTCTTACTTTCTACGGATACAAACCTAAAGCCAATTAGAACGCAGCTTGCAGATTTTAACGCAGTTAATAGTTAGTGCCGGATACTAACTGGTAACTGTGGCGTGCAAGATCTTTTATTTCCATGTCGCTAAGCTGGCCTGAACAAATAATCGTGTTCCAATGTTTTTTGTTCAGGTGATATCCCGGTACGACTGTCTCGTATTTTTCACGTAATGTTTCGGCTAGTTGCGGGTCGCATTTCAAACTGACACGAAGCGGTTTGCTGTCGTCACTGATAATTGCGAATAGCTTGCCCTCGTCAGCTTCCTTATCCCCGACTTTGTATACAGATGTGCCCTCACCAAATGGAAAATCCAGCCAGGTGTTTGGAAAATCGAGTAAGTATTTTTCAAGTTCTTTATGGGTCATGTCTACACTTTTAATTTCTTTAGATAATATTCAAGTTCCATGATGCTGCCGCGAATGTCGCCAAGCGCACGGTGTTCTTCGGGTTTAGCAAACTTCTTTTTAAATTTGCCTTCAAATACAACCTTCCACGCGCTCACATCGAGCATACGGTAATGAAGCCGGGCATCTAGCCGTGGCCACTGCGCAGTAATAAACCGGCGGTCCATATGAATTGAATTTCCGCCCAGTAGAACAGGTTTTTCGTCGTCGAAGTGCTTTTTGATAAATTTCAGTAGGTCTTCTTCAATTACCTGTAGGTCTTTGCCGTCACCGTTTTGTGCTTTTAGTCCATCGCGTGCCGCAGGATTTGCATCCCAGAAGACACTATTAGTCGCGATACGTTCTTCAAGCGTCATATTTTCGTTTTTAACGATACCTTCAAACGTCGCGATTTCATTAAAATCCCAATTGGTTGCAATGGCGGCAACTTCTAAAATAAGATCATTTTCAGCATCAAGGCCGGTCATCTCTAGATCAACCCAGAGGATTTTTGCGTTTTTAGTCATATCGTCATTATACGGTCATGGAGTATGGGGCGTCAATTACGCGACGCCCCTCTTCCATCCCCTCGCTGATTTCCCGCAGTGAGGTCCGGGGGCTAGATTTACAATCTCATTGTATTTTTAGTCAGCCGCAGGAGGTCCGTGCCATCCCATCTATAGAGCTCCGCATCAAGCCCTTTGAAGCTGCTTGCCCAAGCAGTGAAAAGATCGCCCTTTCTCAGTACCTGAATGAACTGTGCCGTACCCACTTCCACTACTTCAGCAGAAGGCCTGATTGGCACAACTTCTCCGTAACTAAGGGGCCGCCACATGTCCGATCCAGACTCCGTGTCGCCACGATAGTAGGTGATCTCTTCCTCTCTCCCTTCCTCGTCCTCGAACGATCCTGCTCGAAAAACGACAAGAGCCTGACTTTCGTCAATCTCTTGTTTGTTCGAGCAGACGACGAGCCTTGGAGCTTCGAGGTCTAGGGCGACAGCTTTTATGTGCGCACGTGTGTCACCTTCCTGATTGCGTAACCGGTTATCTACCACTGGTAAGAAGCCGGGTTTATCCGCACGACCAACTAAGATCCCACGAACAACCTCTCCAGACTCTAGGGTAAACGACTCAACGTCCACCCCGGCCTTGATGATTCCTCCCTCCACCGTAAAAGCATTGATTCCCATCGTTTACTCCCCAGGTTGTGGTTTTGCCGGATTACAAAAAGCTTTCAATTTTGTAATAAATTGAAAGCTCACCACGCGGGACGAATGATTTCGTTCCTCGTGGTGAGACTTCAAATATGGATCAACAATACAAAACCCTTGGCAAAGAGTCAAGGGTTAGGACTATTTCTTAGGCGTGAATTTCAGGCTAAGCGAATTAATACAGTATCTTTGATCGGTGGGTATGTCTAGTCCTTCCCCTTCAAAGATATGGCCTAAGTGGCTTCCGCAGTTATTGCACGTCACTTCGGTTCGGTTCATGCCATGGCTATCATCGGTAGTAAACACAACAGCATCTGGTTTGGCATCATAAAAACTTGGCCAGCCACAATGTGCGTCAAATTTCGTCGTGCTGTCGAAGAGCACCTGTCCGCAAGCGGCGCATGCATAGACCCCGTCGGCATACAGCCCATCGTACTCACCGCTAAATGGCGCTTCGGTTGCTTTTTTACGAAGCACTTTGAACTGTTCAGGCGAGAGGATTTCGCGCCACTCTTTGTCGGTTTTTTTCACCATAGGACCTACCTACTCTTTCTTTTTATCAATACGGTCTAACTTGGCAAGATGAATTAACTGGTAAATCACAAGCGCTGTCGCAAGCAGGGTAATAATAGCCGACAGGATTGCTCCCCAAGCAAAAGCAAGACCGCCATCTCCTTGTGCGTTCGGCGCAACGACGACCCATTTTAATTTACTTAGATCTACCCCGCCGATTATAAACCCGACAATCGGGTTGATGAGGCCGTCAACGATTGATTTAACCGCGCTGCCCGCTGCAGTACCCACCGCTAGACCAACCGCTAGACCGACGACACCTTGTTCACGGACAAAGGTCACAAACCCGCCTACGTGATTTGTTCCATGCTCTTTAATTGCTTTTGCGTGTGCTTTGGCGATTGCCGCTTTGGATGAATTTACTGATTTATTTTCTGCCATAAGATCTCCCTATTTGTTACTGTCATTATATCACTGTCGTGATTAAGTCTTAACGTCAGAGTTGACGTTGTATTAATTACATAGTAAACTAATGACTGTTATGAAGTCAGTGCAAACCCTCTCACGGCAGCGATCGACACAATTGATCCGCTGTTCGTGATGGACGGAATTCGCTTGAGTTTATAATAACCATGATATAAACCAAGCGTAATGTTCGGACGTTTGTATTGTGGGCCAGGCTTTAACAATCTATCGGAGGTACTTGTGGCAGCAAAACGTCTAGGAAACAACGGTCACTTCCCTCTCGTACAAGATCTGCGGGCTATCCGTCAGCGTCCGTCAACAATCGAGGTGCGAGACCGAAAACAGGACCTTTTGCTCCAGTTGCGTCTGCGAGGTCTTCAGTGACCTTAGCGATGTGATCAAATAGATGGTGGGGGCGGACAAGAACGCCCGGCTGTATATTCTCCGTCGTGACCCGAAGGAGAAGCCTGAAGGAGGGAGAGCGAGAAGGCAGGCTTACAAGCTCGTCTTCTCGCCCCCTCAAAAACCTTACATTCTTGAAGGAACTTCGATACCAAGCAAACTGAGCCCGTGCATAAACACGTGGCTTACTTTTTTTAGAAGCTGCAAACGAGCTGCTTTTTCACTGTCAGATACGTTTGGTAGGGCTACTGGCGTTTGTTCGTAATAGCGGTTCATTTCACGCGCTAGTTCGTATAGATACGTCGCGACTTTATGCGGTTCTAAATCGCGGGCAGCCAAGCTGACTGCGTCCGGATATTCCAAAAGTTTTGCGAGCACGGCTTTCTCAGCTTCATAATCATAATCGTCAAAAGATACGTTTTCATCAGTCACGTTATCCGAAATAATCTTATTTACCCGTACCGCGGCGTACTGGATATATGGTCCGCTAAATCCAGTCAGCGCGAAGATATGATCCCAGTCGAATAAAATATTAGTCCGGCGATCAGCAGCAAAGTCACTAAACTTAATTGCACCAAGGGCAATCTTTTTTACGTCGTCTTCACTGACATCACGGCCCTCAACAATTTCATGCGCCTTGGCTTCGGCCGTATTTAGCAGCTCTTCCATCAGGACCACACCTTTTCGGCTGCTCATTTTTTCGCGAACGCCATCCTCGTTTAATTGGTCAATCATGCCAAACCATAGATGTATAAGTTCAGTGTGAATACCGAGTTTTTTCGCCATCGCGAATAGCTGCGTGAAGTAAAATTGTTGTTCACTACCCACGGCATAAATAACACGATCCGGATGCCAGTTCTCTTCGCGGTATAAAATCGTTGCAAGGTCAGTCGTCGCATACAGCGCCGTACCGTTTGATTTTTGCACCAGCAGCGGTACGTCAAATCCGAATTCATCAAGCGGAACGATAATCGAACCGTCATCGTTCTTTACGGCAACACCGCTGTCGAGCAATTTTTGAACGGCTTCTTTTCCTTTTGGTGCAAAAAATGCCTCGCCTAATTCATTATCTGTCGAAATCTTTAGACGTTTCATAATTTCATGGATATGCGTTAAGGAAATCTCGTTAAAACGCTTGCTGTAGCCGGCAGCCTCTTCGTCACCATTTTCAAGTTTAACCAGCCAATCCTGTACTTGATTAGCTAGTTCAGTTTCACCGCGCTCTTTCTCTTCCTTCAAGGCTTTTTTGGTTTCGATATAAATTCGACCAAGTTCATAAACGCCGCCTTTGGTTAGCGCGTCATCACTACTGAATTTCAAAAAACCAACAACCCAAATACCAAACGGGGCTCCGTAATCGCCTAAGTGATTATCAGTGATAACTTTCCAGCCCGACGCTTCCATCAAGCGTTTAACAGCCCAGCCTTGGTTGCCCGGTCGCAAATGCCCGATACTATATGGTTTTGCCATGTTTGGGCTTGGGTATTCAACGACAACTGTTTTACCGGCGCCATCGGTGTTTTCCCCGTAAACCTCACTCCATTCCTGATCAAGACGCGATGCTAATTGCTTTGCCGCGATACGTAAGTTAATAAAGCCGGGGCCGGCAATTGTCACTTCTGAAAATTCATTAGTTTGGCGTAATTTGCCAGCAATCTCTTCGGCAATTTCCCGTGGATTTTTGCCAAGCGGTTTTGCCAATTGCATTGCTACATTTGTCGCATAATCCCCAAATTCCGGATCAGGACGCGTAACGGTCGGTTCTATATCGAGTTGATATAGTTCCTTAATGCAGTTGGCTAGATTATTTTCCATCGTCACAAGTATATCACTTTTCACCCCTGTAGAGTATAGTGGCTTATCATGAGTGTTGAAATTTCTAGAGTTACGACAGAAGATGCAAGCCGTATTCTTGCTCTTACAGCCCAGGATCTTCGTGAAGCACGCCTGTCAGAAGATGAAGTGTTAGCTATTGCCAATTCTTCCAATCCCGAACATATAAAGAAGCAGGAGCAAAAATTAAAACTAAAACCTGAGCTTTATAAGGTAGCGCTGCTAGACCAAGACTTGGTTGGATTTGTAAAAACCAACGAGTGGTTCACGGGTGATCAAAAGCCCTACGCTACGCCTTATGAGCACTATGCCCTTGCCATGCGTAATCTCTTCCACAGCCATCGCCTCAAGGGTAATCCTCTTGGCATATTCTCCCTTATCGCGGCTAATGATGCCGATAAAGACCGGTTCGAAATAGCATCAGCCCTCCTAGACGAGGTACTCGAAGAGCAAGACACCAGAGAAGTACGTATAGGCGTGAGTTGGAATGAACCTTTAAGGCCTCTGCTCGTTGAGGAATATGGATTTCAACCAACAGGTCAGCATGGAGAAGTCTTCGGTATTCCTCACGAACTTCACGTCAGGAAACCTAAAGCACACTCCGAATAAGACCAGCAAAAAGCGGATGAGGCCTATTAGGCCTGGAGCGAAATTCAGGGTGAGCCTGAGTTGCCACGAAGTACGAGTGATCTTTTGCCTCAATAAATTCAACCAGCTTACCGTCTGGCGAGGTGCCGCTAATTTCTAAGCCGCCCTTTTTAATATCATCTATAAATTTTTGGTTCACCTCATAACGATGGCGATGTCGCTCAACTATTTTGTTCGCACCATAAATTTCTGCCAGTTTTGATCCCTTTGCGAGTTTTGCCGGATAGTCCCCAAGACGAAGGGTTCCGCCTGTGGATTCTTTACCTGCCTGTCCTTCCATGATGTATACAACGTTCTGCTTGGTATCTTCAAATTCTGTGCTATTTGCCTTTTTTAAGCCAGCCTTCCTAGCACTAGCTATGACCGCTACCTGCAAACCCAAACAAATCCCGAGGTATGGAACGTTATTATCCAGTGCGTAACGCGCTGCGGCAATTTTACCTTCAATACCACGCGATCCAAAACCGCCGGGAACCAAAAGAGCATCGACGGCGGCAAAATCCTTATCCTCGGCTGTTTCGGCATTAATCCACACCACTTTTAGGCCAACTTCTTCGCTCCAGGCCGCACTTTTTAGCGCTTCCAGAACGGAAATGTACGTGTCTTCGTTGTCCATATATTTTGCGACAAGGCCAATTGAAATAGTCTTTTTAGGCTTACTTGTCTGGCGTCTAATGATATCTTCCCATTTAGATAGATCCGGAGTTTTTGTAAAGCCAGAGAATTTTGTAAGCATTTTGTGCAGGCCGTTTCCAGCGATTGTAAGCGGGACACGAAATACCGTATCGGCATTGGGCAGCAGCAGTACGTTCTCTTCGGGAACACCACCAAATAAGCTGATTTTCTTAGCAACGCCAATTGGCGCTGGTTCGTCGGTACGAACGACAACACTGTCTGGTACGATTCCAAACCCGCGAAGATCATTCAGCGCATTTTGCGCAGGCTTGGTTTTAAATTCTTTGCTCGTGCCAATAAACGGCACGTAGACAACGTGAACGAATAAACAGTTCTCGCGGCCGACTTTTTGTGAAAATTCACGAATTGCCTCGACAAAGCTAAGGCCTTCGTAGTCACCCACGGTCCCGCCAATTTCGACAATGTGAATATCACTTCCCTTGCCGGCTTTTGCTATCGCCCGTTGAATAGCATTCGTTAAGTGTGGCACAAGCTGTACGGTCTGGCCTCCGAATTTACCGGCGCGTTCGTCCGCAATAAGTTCTGATAATAATTTGCCAGATAATGTGGCGTTTTTCTGTGTTAATTCCAAATCCAAAAAACGCTCATAATGGCCTAGGTCAAGGTCCGTTTCGGCGCCATCTTTAGTCACGAAGCATTCGCCATGTTCCGCAGGATTCAAAAGGCCCGCATCTACATTGAGATACGGGTCACACTTTTGAATCGAAACGACAGCACCTTTGGCTTGTAGGACAGCACCTATACTAGCCGCGGTAATGCCCTTTCCTACCCCCGAGAGCACACCCCCAGTTACAAATATGTATTTTTCTTTTTGTCCCATGTTTTCGTTCGTCTCCATGGGACTTCATTGTAGCACATTATTTGCGTAAAGCGCTACATATAGCGTGGTATGTTGTCTTTTCTACGCTTTATGTGGAAAACTATATATCTCGCACAGGGCCGTCGGCGTGAAGCTCTTCAATGGTAAATTTGCCATCTGATTCACGATTAAACTCTACATGATAGACGTTCTTAAATCCGTCATCATTCCTTTTGATACGAAACGCAAATTCGGCATGACTATCGTGTTCGTTTGACGCCACGGCGCCTTTATAGATCGTCAGCTGGCTCGGCCTACTAGGTGCTATATCATACTGATACGTTTGTTTCTGACCGAGCACGCTAAAGTAATCGATCCGTACGGGCCGTTCAGAATGATTAGTTACCCATGCCATGACGGTCATCGTACCGCCATCTCGATGTGCTTTTACGTTATCGAGCGTAATACGAGGTACGATTTTATTCCCATGCTCATCAACAAGTGGAGGCTCTTCGGATCGTGCGTCTGAAGTTGGAATCTGAGGCGCGTCTGGCTGTGGTGCGCCCTCAAACGGGTCTTTACCCTCCATGAATCGTCCTAGCCCATCAAGAAATCCCATATATACTTACTATACTTCTCTTATTAAAATATTAGTAGACCATGCGGCCGTTTTGGACTTCTTGCGGAGCTGCTTTAAGCTGTGGCATTGCGTCTTCTTGTGGACGTGGCGCACGGTCACCCTCGAACCTTAGCAAATCTCGTCCAAATGCCTGCAGGGACATTGTTGCGCTATTGGTTATCGTACCTGCCGGCTGCTCATAGTTAGTCGTCATAAGTACGTACCGGAGCTTATGGCCATTCTTGGCATTTTCAATAACCCCAACATCGTGACGATTATTTCCCTCCGGATCATTTAACTGGCCTTGTTTATCAATCACCGTGATGTTTTCTTTGTCTTTTACCTGGCTACGTGGCCCGTAATCGTCAAAGATATTCGTTGCAAGCGCGTTTTTGACGGATGCCGCATAGGCATCGTCTTGCTTGTAGAGATAATCAACCATAAAGTTCGTTTCGGCAGGTGTCGTATAGCCAAGCAAGAAGCCTGATGTTCCCGCTACGGGTTGCAGTTTCGTCACCTTCAGATTTGGGTAATCTTGCTCATAGCGGGCGTTTACCGCATCCGCACCACCCAGCACTTTGTTGACAATAATTCGCACCGCAGTATTGCCCGAATGATTAAGCATGTCGAATAAGACATCACGGACTGTACCCGTCAACGGTGAACTGTCCGAGTCATACACGCCCGCCCCCGCGCGGCGGTCGCTTGCATCCCAGCTTACCTGGGTATCCAGCGTCGTCTTACCTTCGCGCAGGTCTTTTAGGAGTAACGACGTTACGAAAAGTTTACTAATACTTGCTGCATAATGTTCATAATTGGCGTTGTGCGAATAAACGGGCTGGTTGTCGGTTAGGTCGTACACGATAGCGCTTGTATCGATTCCTAATTTTTCATTTTCCCGTACTTGCTGAGCCAATTGAAGTTTTAGAATAAGACGTTTTGCATACCAAGAAGCATCTTGGTGTTTTGCGTCCTGACGGGTTGTTGCTTGAGCTAAATTGGTGTTATCTATTGGTGCGTCGATCATGGTACTACCATTCCTCCTCACGTTATAGTTTTTAGGTCACCAATCTATTTTAACAATAAGCTTAAGCGTCCTTTTAGATTTGAGTGGGATAATTGAGCCTATTTTGACGCCAACAGGTTAAATAGTGAGTGGTAATTTCGTCATCATCAACATGCCGTTTGTTGTCTTTTATGCCTACCGTTCAAAAACCAGTAGACGAAACAGGCAGTAAAGGTTCATACTATAACCTACTATGAGTAAAGCTATGTTAATGACCGCCCAGACCAATATTCGAAGTGCCGCAAAAAGACTAAATTATGACGAAAAAGTCATTGAAGCCCTCTTAGAAGCCGAAGCCGAACATATTTTCGAAATTGAATTAAATGATAAAAACTACCCTGCTTATCGAATCCAACACAATAGTAAATTAGGTCCGTACAAAGGTGGTATCCGCTTTCATCCTGGCGTGAACATCGATGAAGTACGCGCTCTTGCGACACTTATGAGCTTCAAGACGGCAGCCGTAGGTTTGCCACTTGGCGGAGGTAAGGGCGGTATCGCAGTCGATCCCCGCGAACTAAGCCCTGAAGACGTCGAAACGCTTGCTAGGCGTTATGCACGACATCTTGCGCCACATATTGGCTCAGGCAAAGATATACCGGCACCTGACGTGAATACCAACGCCAAAATCATCGACTGGATGGTTGATGAGTACGAAAAAACGGTTGGTAAAGCTGATAAGGGAAGTTTTACGGGAAAATCCATGGTAAATGGCGGCTCCGAGGGTCGCCCCGCAGCAACCGGACGGGGTGGCGTTATTACGCTCGTAGAGTACCTTAAAGCGCGTGGGCTCATCGATAAACCGCTTACCGTAGCGCTGCAAGGCTTCGGTAACGTTGGTTATTATTTTGCCGAGGTCCTAAAGAAGTATCCAAATATTAAAATCGTTGCCGTCAGCAACAGCAAATATACTTGGGTGCAGCCAGAAGGTATAGACATCAAAAAAACAACCATGGATACTGATGCTACGCCTCGCCCAGAACAGTTAACCGATCTTCAGACAGTCACTCCTGCACCAGCAACGGATATTATTGGCGTTAAAGCCGATATTCTTGTACTAGCCGCTCTCGAAGACGCACTTACCGAGGCTAATGCTGGTAAAGTTCAGGCCTCAATCGTAGTAGAGCTAGCGAACGGGCCTGTGACGAGTGCCGCGGAAAGCATTTTGGAGAAAAAGAATATCATTACCCTTCCTGACATTATCGCCAACGCCGGCGGCGTAATCGTGTCATGCCTTGAATGGCAGCAGAATTTAGTAAGCGAATCCTGGACCGAGGAAAAAGTAAATAAGATGCTTGCAGAGCTTCTTGAAAAAGCTGCAAACGGTATGATTACGCGTGCTGACGAAGCAAAAATCACGCTTCGGCAAGCAGCATTCGAGCTCGCGCTTGAACGTCTTGTTTAGCTAATTTATATCAAATATGATATCAGCCACTTATAATTTTAGAGAGTGGCTGATCAAACGTATGCCGTGGAATCGTGACGAGCTTATCCGCGTCTCCATGAGGATACTGCAATTGATATAGTTCTGTCGTGCGGCCAAAAACCGCGTTTTTCCAGTCAAAGCCAAGTTTCTTGGCTACTTCTTTGACTGCTTCTTCCGTACGGCCTTCGATCTCGATATACGGATCGAGATGAGGCCATTCATCGAGTACTACCTCGGCATCATCTAGACGCCAGGTTTCACGGCGTGACTCTTGAAATGATTTATATGGAAGGCCCGATTGTTCTAAAAGTGCCACCGTCCCCTCAAAATCACTGACCGTTACTTCAATCTCTTTTGCACCCGTGAGTGAATTCTCGTCCACTTGCTTGTACGTAAGGGTGACTTTATTGCCCTCATCACGTACACGTACGAATGAATGCTTTTCACGCATACCCGGCGTTTCAATAATAGCCCGTCGCATATGGCGCATCGGCTGTTCGCACGTTGCTCCGAGCGCGTCAAGTTGCCCCCGCAGCGTAGCAAAGTCAACGTTAGGAAATTTTACTTCAATTTCTGTCTGCACGTGAAACTCCTGACTATAATGAATATTATGGCTTGAGTGTATTTTCTATACGGACCACAGCACCGAGTTGCTGTTCATGAAATTTCACCGAAATACCCGCGGCTTTCAGACCGGCTTCAGGATTAATTAATTTGTTCAGGCCTTTTGTTGAAAAGGATAGGTCACCATGACGCTTCATGAACCTGTCCAGACTACCGACAATCACGAACTCAACATGCTCAAGGCCCTCTGGATAAGGCGAACCCTCTTTGGGTGCGGGTAATTCCAGATACGGCACAGTCCATCCTCCAGCGTTTAAATATTCTTTAAATTCAAACGTAGCGATTGGCCGGCCACTAACTTCATTTTCACCGAGTAGCAAAGCTTCCTCGCCCAACAAGTGAAGAAGTTCGTCGTAGCGCTCGGTTGTTTCTACGCGGTAACAAACATGATCCATCATCGATAGCTCGCTAGTATCAATGCCTAGCGTATCAAGCCCTGCATTAATGTTTGCGATAAATGGTTCGTAGTCGCCAATTAGCCGTTTCATGCAATCTTCCTATGTGTTGGTAGTACGTCAAATATTATTTAAGAATACTTGTATCTGGATCGTTCTCGTCGCGGTCAGCACTTGGACTTTGGCCCTGAGGCTTCTTTGATCCGCCGCCAGAGTTTACTTCGTAACTGGTGTTGGTACTTTCAAAGAAGTTTACGAGTTCAAGCGTGTCGTTAGCCGTTGCCATCCATTTTGCCGGGTTACTCACTTTGTAGTGCGCGTCAAAACCAAGTTCTTCAAGACGGCGGTCAGCTAGGTATTTCACATACTGGTTTATGTAATCGCTGTTGAGGCCCAGGATACCGTTTGGCAAAAGGTCTTTGTTGTAGGCTTCTTCCATTTCAACGCCATCAAGGATCATTTGCTTGATTTCATTAGCAAATTCTTCAGTTTGAAGATCTTCGTTTTCTTCAAGTACCGTAAGGATGAGGTTTATGCCAAACTTAAGGTGCAGGCTTTCATCTCGGACAACCCAGTCAATGAGTGAACCGAAGTTGCGCAGCAGGTTTCGCTGGCGGAATGAGAGTGCCACCATGAATCCGCTATAGAACCAGATTCCCTCAAGGATGATGTTATAGGCAACGAGGTTACGGACAAAATCTTTTTTGCCTTCGGTCGTCGTAATATCAAGCGTCTGTTCGGTCATGCGCTTAATAAACTTGGTTTCGAACTCTTCTTTTCGCGCCATCGATGGCGTATCAACATGTGCTGAATAAGCAGTGCCCCGGTCAATCGGGAAGGTTTCAAGCACGTACTCAAAACTCATACAGTGGTTAGCTTCTTCCCACATCTGCTTGGCTAGGTACAAGTGACACTCGGCCGCGTTGACGTATGGGTACACGCCAAATGCGAGTGCTTTATTCACGAGTAGCTCGTTCGGGTTAAAGTAGCTCATCAAAAACGTCAACGCGTGGCGTTCTTCGTCGCTCATCTTTTTCCAGTCGGCGAGGTCCTGGCTTAACTGGATTTCGTTTGGAAACCATGTGTTTGATACGGCTTGGTCATAAAGATCCATCGCCCATTGGTAATGAATCGGCTTGAGGAGCAGTCCGTCCTGAATACCTGTTCCTAAAATTCCTGACATAGTTTCTCCTTTATTGACAGCCTTCGCACATGGTCAGATCAGCTGGATCGATTGGTGCGGCAGTAGTACCATTTGCTTTGGCTTCGTCATTTGCTTGTTCTTGTGCGTTTTTCATTGCTAGTTCGATGGCTTCTAGTTTTTGCTCTAGTGTCATGTCGTCGTTGATGATTGTGCTTGCGTTCATACCCATTGTTTTATCCCCCTAATTTCTTTCTATGCTACTTGTTTTGCTTTAGCGAATCCGAATCCTGCTTTTCGTGGTCCGGCGCCGGTTTCGGCTTTGTTTACCTTGACCGTACTTTGCTCGGCCTGATGCCGCGGTTTGACGTGTAGGTAATACGTTGTCTTGAGCCCCTTCTTCCATGCCGTACTGTAGATATCCACGTACTCGTCAATATCACGGGTTTCAAGATACATGTTTCGTGAAATCGCTTGGTCAACCCACTTTTGTGCGCGGGCTGCGACTTCGATAAAGGCATACGGACTCAGCTGGAAACTTGTTTTGTATACGTCTTTGATGTGCTGCGGAATAACGTCGATCTGCTGGACATCACCTTGCAGACGAAGTACGTCTTCTTTGACCGTGTCCCAAAGGCCAATCGCTTTTAGGTCATTCACTAAGTTGCCGTTCACTTCAAGGAATTTGCCGTTTAACGTTGCGCGGCTGAAAATCTGCGCGAACTGCGGGTCGATACCCGGAGTCGTACCGGCAACGTGCGCGATGTTAGCCGTTGGAGCGATTGCCATAAGAGTTGCGTTACGCATACCTTTTTTGACTTTAGCGCGAAGCTTTTCCCAGTCAAGGCGAGTCTTACGGTTAATCTCAACCTTTACTTTACGGTCAGCAGCTAACTGGTCAAGCGTATCGAATGGCAAAATACCCTTGCTCCAGCCGCTTCCCTTGAACGTTGGGTAGCTGCCGCGGGTCTTTGACATATCTGCTGATTCATCGATTGCCTGGTAGCTAATGAACTCAGTCAACTGGTCCATTAGGTCATAGGCCTCTTCGGATTCATAGCTGTAACTTAGCTTTTCGATAACGTCGGTAAAGCCCATCATGCCAAGGCCAAGCGCACGGTTTTGCTGGTTAGAGTGCATTGCTTCTGGAATTGGCGTATTAGTGATATCGCACAGGTTATCAAGCTGGCGAATTGCGCTGCGGGTACTTGCGGCTAGGCGGTCCCAGTCCCATGTCTTGTCTTCATTAAGGTGCGCTGACAAGTTAATACTAACGAGGTTGCAGACTGCCGTATTGTCTTTGTCCTGGGGCAACGTAATCTCAGTACAAAGGTTTGAAAGGTGGATCGTACTGGTGTTATTGTTGAGCGCACGAACGTTGATCGTATCTTTCCACGTTAGCCATGGGTGGCTAGTTGCCTGCAACGTAATCAGGATCTGGCGGAATTGTTCACGGGCTTTTAGCTTAGTAAACTCACGCATTTTTCCAGCTTCAGCCAGTTTAACGTATTCTTTATACTTAGCGGAAAATTCTTCGCCGTAAAGTTCTGGCAGGTCAGATACTTCAGCTGGATCAAACAAATACCAGTCTTGGTCCTTTGATACGCGCTTCATGAACTCGTCACTAATAAATACGGCGGTATTTGCGAGTCGCGTACGAAGGTACGGGTCACCCGAGTTTTGTTTCAAGTCCAAAAACTGTGGGAAGTTCAGATGCCAGTTTTCCATGTAAAGCGCGGCTGCGCCAGCTTTTTTACCCTTACGGCTAACGGCAAATAGCGCGGTGTCGATCATCTTCATGAAAGGAATCGGGCCGGTTGATTCAGTGTTCGTCGTTTTAACCGGACTACCTGCTGCACGAAGCTTATTTAGGCTGATCCCAATACCGCCGGTGCCTTTGGCGATCCACATGACATCGCGAATACCCTTGGCGATTGCTTCCATGTCGTCCTGGACTTCAATAAGGAAACAGTTCGAAAGCTGCGGGAACGAACCGCCTGCGTTCACGCGGGTTGAACCACCAGGAACGTAGTTCAGGTTACTCATGTGCTTGTAAAAATCAATTGCAGCGGCCGTTGGATCTTCTTCGTTAAAACTTAGACCCATAGCAATACGCATGTGCGTAAACTGTGGAACTTCAATCGGTGCCCCACTTTGTTTACGAAGCGCGTAACGGTTTTTGTTAGTAACGACACCCAGGTATTTACTTAGGTGGTCACGGCTTGGGTCGAGCGCTTTCGCTAGTTTCTTAATATCAAAGATTTTCGTGCTCATTCGCGTATCGAGTAGGCCGTCGGTGATACCTTGCTTGATATATTCAGGAAACTTTTGCTCGTGCAGCTTTTTGAGCTCAACGTCCGTTTCGTAGTCGCCCAAGATATTCTTGTAGACGTTCTTAAGCAAAAGCCGTGCCGCGATCTTGTCAAAGTCAGGATCGTCTTTGACGTTTTGAAGCGCCGTGTGAATGACAGCTTCGTCAAGTTGTTCTGATGTAATACCATCAAATAATGTTAACTGTAATTCGGTCGCGACTTGAACAACCTTACTGATTTGATCAGGTAGTCCTTCACTTGCTGCAACTAACGCCAAGTTGATTTTATTGGCGTCAAATGGTTCGCGGGTGCCATCTCGCTTTACCACATTGATAGTACTCATACCCTATTCCCTCTTTTTGTTATATGTTGACCTTCCACACACTCACCTCCCATAGATGCCGCAAGAAGACTGCCCCCCAGCCCTCTCTCCGGGGAGTAGTGCAAATTCCTCTTGCTAAATGTGTGTTTTGATTGAACTCCTACATATGTAGTGTCTGCATAAAACTATAGACCCTAGATATGTGGTTTTCAAGTCTTTTTTGTATGTTTTTATTACCACAAGCTTGATAACACCTTATAGCGTAGTGTTTGTTATTTACAACGCTATATATAGCGCGTCATGACACTGCGGCACATGATTGCTGCAAACGTTCGACGGGCATAAAGTTATCCGTATACATAAAACCTCGTTGTGAATCAAATGCTTCCATGCCTTCAAAACGCCTAGGATGTTTGGTATATGCAAGAATTAAATTAGAAGCTGCCTGACTGGGCGTTATCCCCTTTTGCGAGATAGACGCATACGGTGCGAACGAACGGTACGTGCCGTCCACGGCCTTAAGGATATCCTGACATGGACCGCTCTTTGCGGCTATCGTATTTATAATGACGGTACTGTCTGCCGATATGATAGCGTTTAGGCTCGCCCCGTATTCCTGCGTCAAAAGAGAAAACGGCACGCTGCTATCACTATAGACATCGATAATTACGACATCGTATTGTTTTATGGCCGTATTAACATACGCCCGCGCATCAGCATCTATAACATGGATGTTATTCAGTGGCGTGTAGTCAAAATATTTTTCTGCAATACTAACGAGCGACGGATCAATTTCTACGACGTCGATCATACTACCCGGGTATTTTCGGGCCAAGTATTCCGGCATCGTGAACGCCCCGCCACCAAGTATCAGAATGTTCTTTTTAGACGATGTCATCCCGGTAATACGCGCGATCTCCTGCGTATACCAAAACGCTAGCTGATCGGGCTGTTGGGTGTATACGCCCGACTGCGCGCTATTCGGTCCCGTCGTTAAATACCTGATCGAGGAGGTTATACCACTATCCAATTGTCCCGTTTTCACCTCGTAGTTCGCACTGGGCGTGTCAATTCGTATATAGTCTTGTTTCTGAATAAGCGGCAATAAAACGATAACTACTACCGTCAGGCTAAATCCAGCCCGCAGCTTCCATCGGATACGCGGTTCTATTATCCAACTTGCTATCAGCATCAATAAGACAATAGCGAAAAGTGCCTCACGCGATCCGATATAACTGAATATGATAAATCCCGTGACAAACGTACCGGCAATACCGCCGACTGAGTTAAACGCACTAAGTCCCGCAACGGATTGCCCGGCAACCGCCAAAGAAGTCACCTTTAGCTTGACCAGATACGGACTAAGTATGCCTAAAAGCAAGCTCGTGGGCGCAAAGAGTAGTAATGATGCGAGGACTCCCTGTAGCCTTGCGTCGTCAGTCAGCAGAACGACCTCCCGCATAGCGCCGTCAAATAAAATAAGCGCGTATCCGACCGCAAAAGCTATCGCAAGACAAAGAAGAGCAACGTCCCCCGTATAGCCCCGAAGGTCCGCTAGCTTTCCGCCTACGAAATATCCGATACTCAGCGCGGCGATAATAACGCCGATAACGCTTGTCCAGACATACGTTGAGCTCCCTATCGTTGGCGCAAGCATACGTGCGCCCACCAGTTCAAAGGCCATCAATGAAAAGCCGCTCATAAACGCAACTAGTTCTAGCCTGCCGAAATTTCCTATAAGCCGCCTCATTAACCTAAGTGTAGCAAAGCAGAGAGCTTAGCGACAAATGTCGTCTTACCGGGTGTGGGCCTGTATAAATTCGAGTGTTTTCTGAAGAGCGTTTTGACCATCGGCGTTATCAAGCACGAACTGGTATTCATGCGCGAGTGCAGGCGTATGGTTAGCAGGATAAAAGAGATCGTCCACCTCTACGCCGAGCGATGTAAGCTTTTCGGCCATAGGTTTGGACTGCTGGTCCGTCAGTGGATCCGCATTGCCTCCGGTTATATACGTAGCAGGAAAATCTTTGGTCACATAATTAATTGAGGACATTTCTTTTATAGCATCAGAATGCTCAAAATCTTTAGTGCCAACATACGCCCATACTGATACGTCGTCTCCCCAGCCAATAATTCGTGGCAACGTTGGTTCAGGTGTCGTCAGGCGCAACATATTATATATACCGCAGTTTAGCACCACGCCTTTAAGCTGGTCAGGCTTAAGAGACGGGGTAATCCCAACTTCCCTTGCATAGTCAGGATTCGTAATCATGCCCGCCATTTGGCTCGAAAGCTGTGATCCGGCCGAATCACCCGCGAAGATTATCTTGTTCGTATCAGCGTAAAAACTATCGGCATTGGCTTGTATGAACTTGTAGGCATCGTTCAGTTGATACACTGCCGTCGGATATTGTTTTTCAGGAGCCCTAGAATAATCAAGTCCGATGACCGTATAGCCCTCTGCGGCCAGAAGTTTGAAGTACGGCACATCCTGGGCCTTGCTGCCAGAAATCCATGCCCCACCGTGTGTCCAGATCACGACAGGTAGTTTTGTAGTTGTACCTTCCGGATAGTAAACATCCAGAAGTGCATCCTTGTCACCTTGACGATATTGCTGATTAGCAATAGTAGCAATTGGCTTACTTGGCACGTGCTTTTCCATCGCTTCAAGCACCTTCGTAGCATTATCTTCAAATACTGCACGAATAATCATTGCCCCCGGCCAAGGGCTGACACGAAACGCGATTGCGATAATTAGAATTAGTGCGAGAATACTACCGACAGGCCATAAAAAGCCCTTGCGCTTATAAAAAGGTTGCTTTTGTTGAGATTTTTTCTTAGGCACTAGATGAACCCCGTATCATTTTTGTTATTGGTTTAATTATAACGTTAAACGTAAGCGATATATAATATTGGCGCAAAAAAGAGAACGTAGTAGCCTACTTGGAGAAATAGCGCATAGGAATACCCTCGTTGGTTCTTAAGGGCAACCACAAGTAGCAATACCATCGCGATCAAGGAAATCCCCGCAAGCACCTTTCCTATAGCCGGCACACCGGCTGAGGTAATTATCATAATAACAAGAGGTAGCAATAAGACACCGGATATTCCTGTAAGAATCCGGTGGACGGATGTCTTCCACCCACCCGTTTCCGGAACAAACGTGCATAAAAACTGAAATACGACAGAAGCCGTCATCACAGGAACAAACCAATCAGATAACTTGAATGCCGGCACAAACCAGTTTACGAAAAATAGATATAGCAGTGGAAGCGCAACAGCAAACAGTAGGCTGTAATACACTGACGCCGACTTATGCCGTGCAACATGCTGGCTAAATGTCATATGTGCCCCACCCGGCCAACGCCAAACAGTAAATGCCAGACCGCATACAACGATAAAAAATGATATAAGCCCTAAATATTGAGTCATACGTATAAATTCTTCCTGGCGGAGAGAACAGGATTCGAACCTGCGATACCATTGCTGGTATACACGCTTTCCAAGCGTGCGCCTTCAACCACTCGGCCACCTCTCCAATAAAGACATTATAACCTAGCCTTGCCTATAGTAGGCACATAAACCAAATGCTACAATACGCTTATAGTTAAATGTCAGGAGACAACATGGCAACAAAACAAAAAGGCTTTTCAGCAGTTGAGGTAATCATTGTTCTCGTTATTATAGGTATCATTGCCGCATTAGGATGGTTATATTTCTCAAACATGCAGACATCAGAAGAAAAAGACGCCCAATCATCAAACCAAGACACTAAACAGCCTGACACTCTAGGCAAATGCAAGGATGGTAGCATTGCTGCCGAAAATGGCACGTTCTGTAGTACTGACGTCGGCCTTAGTGTCCAAGTACCCGAGGCCTTCAAAGGCAAGTTAGCGAAAATCGATAATTATACCGTTTATACGCAAAATACAATCGCCGAAGAGCCAAAGGCTTTTGGCAAATCAGATACGGCTTACGAAGCCACGATCAAAGGTACAGATGATGAATATAATCTCATAATAGCCAAAGAGCCTCTTCGCAATTTTCGGGTAAAATCATACGTTCCTGCGCTTTTTAATAAAAATACTAAACAAATTCACTACGATAGCCAGTTCAGTGACGGAAGAGAAGCTGACTCGGTCGTACTGGATGGGGTAAAATTCTATAACTACGGTGGCGGCGATGCTGGATTTACGAATACGATATATGCGGCAGTCATTAACGATAAAATTATTGTAGTATCACTAACTTCAAACCAGAAAATAGGAGATCCGGCAACAACCCACTACGTTCAAGACGTTGATACTTTGTTCACACAGTTCAAAGAACGCATCAAATCCTTAAAGGTTGTATAAATCACCCCCTCAGTTAGTTGCTTTTACACTCTATTGCTCCCTATAATAAAGATGTAATGGCCGACTCTTTATTTCAACCACCAGTTATCGAACTTCGCGGCCTCGTAAAACGCTACGGGGTTGGAGATGCTGAACATCATGCGTTAAGCGGCGTTGATCTGACGATTGAAAAAGGTGAGTTTATTACTATCATGGGTCCAAGCGGGTGCGGCAAGACAACACTGCTTAATGTCCTGGGGCTTCTAGACCATTCGAACGATGGTGAGTATCTGCTAGACGGAACTTCCGTGCAGAAGTTCAGTAGTGCCAGGCATGCCCGGATTCGTAGCCAGCAAATTGGTATTATTTTTCAAAGTTTTAACCTGATTAACCGTCTGAACGTCATCGAAAATGTCGCCCTTCCCCTTGCCTACAAAGGTATCCGACACACAAAACGCCTGAAAATGGCCAGTGATATTCTAAATACCTTTCACCTTGCCGAACGCGAATATTACATGCCCTGGCAGCTATCTGGCGGCCAAATGCAACGCGTCGCAATTGCCCGGGCACTCGTGAACAGCCCGTCGATTATCCTCGCAGACGAACCCACTGGTAATTTAGATAGCAGGTCAAGCCACGTTATTATGGAGGAACTGTCCGACCTTCATAAACGCGGCAATACTATTATTATGGTCACGCACAACCCTGACCTTACAACCTACGCAAGCCGGGTGATTCATATGTTGGACGGCAAGATCGATAGTGACACCAAAACACCCGTTATTGCCGAGCCTGAAGCGGCAAAAATTCCACTCAGTACGCGCCGGGCAACCAAGGTGATATTTAAAAAACCTGCCAAAAAGCGAAAAAAGAAAGTTGCTAAAAAATAATGCGTCTCCTCGTCCTTGAACATATTCAGAATGCCCGCCAGTCACTGAAAAGCACACGGTTACGTACCCTACTGACAACTCTTGGTGTCGCGATCGGAGTTGCCAGCATTACCGTCATCTTGTCGCTTGCCAGCGGTATTACAAACGTCGTATCACGCCAAGTTGATGCGCTGGGCGGCAATATTGCCGTTGTTCGCCCGGGGGTTGCCACAAAGGAAATAGCAGATTTTTCAAATCCAATCTCACAGCAAACGTTTAGCACCAGTACTATTACCGAAAAAGATATCGAGGATATTAAAAAACTACCCGGCGTTGAAGCCGCTGCCCCCCTTATGATTATTAACGGAAGCCCTAAAGCTGGCAGCACGACGGTTAAGCAGAGTACGGTACTCGCTACGACTCCATCCTTTCTTTCGACGACAAGTTTGATAATCCGGGACGGCCAGTTCATTGATAGCGTCACCAACCGCGACACGGCCGTTATCGGCCCCCAATTATCAATTGATCTGTTTGGTACGGACCAGCCAATCGGAAAAACCTTCAGCATTCGCGGGCAGACATTCACCATCATCGGCGTACTAAAACACACCAATGATCCAGTTAATTTCAATAATGTCGACTTCGACAAGTCCGCGATTATTAGTTTAGAAAGCGGCAAAGGATTCCACCAAGGCATTGCGCAAATCCAACAAATTAATATCCGTGCCAAATCAGTCAGCGACCTAGGTTCCGTCATCAACGAAACAAATAACCATTTAATAAAAAACCATCAAGGCGAAAAGGATTTTACGATCCTTACGGGCAATGAAATAGCTGCCCCTACCAGCCAAGTTTTTATTGCCGTTGCAAGCGTGATGACCGCTATTGCCGCCATATCCCTGGTTGTTGGCGGCATTGGAATTATGAATATTATGCTAGTTGGCGTCGCTGAACGGACGCGCGAAATCGGCCTGCGAAAATCTGTCGGCGCAAGTAATGGAAATATTATCTGGCAGTTTATGATCGAGGCATTAATTATTAGCTTACTGGGCGGTATCCTCGGATACATTGGGGGCTATGTCATTGCTTTTGCTATAAGCACGTTCCTCACCTTTAGCCCTGCACTGACTTGGGAAATAGCCGCCGCCGCGTTCGGAACATCACTAGTTGTCGGATTGGTATTTGGTATTTATCCGGCAATCCGCGCAGCACGTAAAGATCCTATTGAATCTTTACGACAATATCATTAAAAGTGAAGGGTCACCTGGCTGCGCTCATACTTGCAACCAGGTGACGTTTGGTGAATCCCTCGGTTCAGCGGGAACTAGTTCCCGCTGCTGACATTCTCGCCATCGACGAAGCTGCCGTCGCAGTCGCCACCGTCATACAGTGCCGAGGGGGAGATGATGGTCATAACCATCGCCTGCCTTTCCATTTGCCCAGACCAATTCCGGGATACGTTCAGTATGGCTTATCAATCTGCAAGAATCAATAAGCATAAGAATTTAACTACTCAAGATTATTATTGATGAGACTAGTGCGCGCATAGATTTCTTTCTTAACCTCAGCGCTACCTTTACATCCCTGAATATCTGCATACGCGATAAGTAAAAGCTCTCGCCACATATGTGGACGCTGCGCCTTGAGGATTTCAATATATTCTTGTCTCCCCGTCTTTACCGTAAGTTCAAGAAGGTCACACACGAGAATATGGTCACCTATCAGGTTTGACACGTAAGCTGTTTCGTCATTCGTAAATCCTAAGCGCCGCAAAATAGGGGTAGTCAGCCAGCGTCCCATCTGAGCATGGCTTGGTGCACTTGTTTGGCCGCTCGTATTTACATAGAAAGCTTTTAGTTTTCCTATGTCATGTAGCAGAACGGCCGCCCTTAGTAATGCGTAATTCTCGTCACGGAGTTCGAATCTTTTTGACGTATATTCATCCAAAGCTTGGAGCGCCGCTATGCTGTGATCAAAAACATTTTGCTCAAGATGCCATAGGTTATTCTCAACAATCTGTTCAAGATCGTACAGCTCTGGCAAAGTATCTTTTAACGCACCACTCCTAATACGTTCGACGCTTAGAGCTGAAAGATCAAAATTCATACGAAAAATTAAGCAAGTTCTGCTTTCAATTTCTCTACCATCACAACCGGTGTTGGATCAACACCATTTAATACCGCAACATAGATACTGACAAAATCAGCCAAGATGCTTCCCCATAGCAATTGCTGAATAGCAGTTTTACCTGCCATATTCACCACAACGGCTTTTGGACGCTGGCCACTTAAAAGTCGGTCGCTAACTTCAAACCTCTTTAAAATTTGTGGATGTTCCAGGTTACTGATTAAGTCAAACACCGCAAACGGTTTTTCAATTGGATGAGATGTCCAGCCGATAAATTCATTATGGTTGTTTTCAGGATATTCGTTCCAAAACGCCACGTTTTTCGCGTTTTCGTTCCAGCTAATTTTCCATTTGTAGGCTACGGACGCCGTGATGGCACCTCCATAAAATACAGGGGTTTTACCGACAGCCATAAGCGCAAGTTGCTTGGCATAATTTTTATCAGTCGTTTCCGTTGGCAACCATGCTTTTGTTTCCTCAGCTAGCCAGTCTGCAGTATCCGCAATTTCTGCAAACCGGTCGTAGTTCACGACGCCAAAGTGTGACAATGTAGCCACAAGTGCACGGAGATTATAGATGACAGCCATTCGGGGTTGCAAGTGGCTTGGAAGCTTCACGTGCGCGATCTTTTGTCCTTCGGCAGCTTCGATTAATTTTCCGCCAGCCGCAATAATACCAACTTGGGCGTTTTTTGACCTTGCTTCATCTAAACATGCAAGCGTCTCTTCGGTATTCCCCGAATAGCTGCTGGCGATAACAAGCGTGTTGTAGTCAACATATTCCGGTAGGTCATAGGTTCGTACTACTTCAAATGGAACAGTCAGCTCTTTCTTAAGCCATGCCTTCGCAAGAAGCGCCGCTAGCGCCGATCCGCCCATGCCGGCAACGACGACCCGTGTAATCTCACGCCCGTCTTGTTCAGGGTTTTCTACTTCAACGGAAAAACGTGCCTGTTCAGGCTGCGAAGCAGCAACGCCTAACGCATCCTCAGGATCACGCTGTTTAAGTACATTATTATCATCTAACATGATCGAAATCACCTCCACTTACTTGCGACTTAGTCTATCACTATGATACAGTATTTAGTAAAGAAGCATAAGTATTAATATCAGGGGTGGGCATGGATATTCAGCCAAAGGCGCAACAACCAATTAGTGACGACCAAGAACTAGCTAAAGTTTTAGCTGGCGTTAATCAACAAGCAGAAGAAGCGGCAGCAACGGAAACAGTCGAGGAAACACCGGCTCCCGTGGTAGCGGAAGAACCTGCAGTCGAACCAGTTGATGCAGCGCCTGTTATGCCCGATCCTATCGCAGCAGTAGCATCTGTCGCCCCTGATGGCGACCTAGACGCCATTAAACAAGAAGCTCTCGGTGAACTACGCCCGCTTGTTGATAAGCTAGATGTTTCACCCGAAGAAAAATTCGATACCTATTTGCTACTTCTTCGTTCTACGGATGACAAAGCACTTATCGGTCCTGCTCACGAAGCAGCTCGCGGTATCGCCGATGAAGCTCGTCGCGCACAAGCGCTTCTAGACATCATTAAAGAAATCGATTACCTTTCTGGCGCCGGCCAGCAACAAGCTGCTTAGCTAGGACTATTTCCCTCATCCATTTCTTGGACAAGCTGTTCATGGGTTTTATTTTGACCATGTCCCCTACCCCCAGTTTTGGAACTGGGGTGAATATCATAGCTTCTAGGCACTCGCCGGCGAGTGCCTCCTAACGTACGCCTAATTCTTGCAGCTAGCTGTTCCGGGGTTTCAGGTTGCGCGTTGCTGCTAGAGTCATCTTCATTACTTTGCTGAGAATCCACGCGATTAGGGGTTGCTTGCGTGACCGTTCGTTCACTGTTACCGTCTAATGAATCAGCCACGGCAGCGAACCTGGCAAGTGATTCTCCTACGTTGATAGGCTTCTCCCTGCCTTGAGCGCCATCTTCGGGTGATCCTTCGTAGTGCTCAAAAGCTTCAACATGGGAAGTATTGTTATATACCTCTGACATAATTTAGGATTATTACATAATACTAGGATTGATACAAGTTTGCCGCTTCATAGAATAAAAACTCCGTGAAACCGGAGTTTTTATTCTATAGAAAGCTTGTTACATCATCCCCATACCGGGCATGCCGCCGCCTGCTGGCATTTGTGGTTCTGCTTCTGGGATTTCCACGACCAGTGCGCCCATAGTTGCAGCTGTCGATGCGATCGAGACCGCGTTTTGAACTGCTTCTTTGGTGACACGGGCCGGATCAATCACGCCGTCCTTTTTAACGTCGATAAGGCCTTTTTCGGGGGTATTAACATTCACGCCAAAGCCGACTTTGCCTGATTCAACCTGCGCAAGCAGGGCTTCGCTGTTTAGGCCAGCGTTTGCCATGATCTGAAGGAATGGTTGTTTTAGCGCGTTCTTTAGGATCTGACGTCCAGCGCTTGTACTATCCGCACCGTCAGCTTTAATACCCATTGAAAGGTTAACGAGTGTCACCCCGCCACCGGCAACAATACCTTCGGCAAGCGCAGCCTTGGTTGCGGCAACAGCGTCATCAACACGGAATTTCTTCTCGTCAATTTCAGTTTCAGTCGCACCACCAACCTTAATGACGGCAACTTTACCGCTTAGGGCTGCAGCGCGTTTTTCGTATTGTTCTTTGTCGTATTCGCTTGAAGCGTTCTCAGCCTGGGCAAGAATTTGAGCAATTCGTGATTTTACGTCACTCACCTTGCCGCCACCTTCGATAATTGTTGTTTCGTCTTTACCGACGATCACTTTTCGTGCCGTACCGACAACTTCCAGGCCAACATTCTCGAATGATAGCGCTTGGTCTTCACTGACAACAGTCGCACCCGTAAGCGTTGCGATGTCCTGAAGGATTTCTTTACGGCGATCGCCAAATGCAGGCGCTTTGACGGCTACGGTGTTGAACACGCCCTTTAGTTTGTTGAGTACCAAAATGCTAAGCGCTTCACCGTCAACTTCGTCGGCAATAAGCACAACGTCTTTTTTGCCAGCCCCAGCAAGCTTTTCGAGCATAGGCAAAAAGTCAGCAACGCTACTGATCTTTTTATCGGTAATAACAACAGCAGGTTTTTCATATGCGGCCTCTTGGCGGCTGACATCAGTCACGAAGAACTGGCTGACAAACCCGCGGTCAAAGCTAAAGCCTTCGACCACTTCAGCTTCTAGTTCAAGTCCTTGGCTAGCCTCTACTGTTACCACGCCGTCTTTACCGACTTTTTCAATCACGCCTGCGATCAATTTGCCGATTGTTTCATCACCAGCGCTAATTGTCGCCACTTCTGCTACACGGTCACTTTTGCCTTCAATACTTTCAGCTAGCGTATCAAGTTGCTTCACCACTTCTGCGCCAGCGGATTCAATACCTTTTCGAAGTTCCTGTGGGTTATGGCCAGCAGCAATAAGGCGGTTAGCTTCTTTTAAAATACTGTAGGTTAAAACGGTAACGGTCGTCGTGCCGTCACCAGCGACCTTATTCAGCTTGCTCGCAGCCTGCTTAATAAGTTCCGCTCCGACTTTGTATCCCAAAGTCTCGTCGTCATCTTCGGGCAAATCAATGCTCTCAGCCACGGTTACCCCGTCGTGCGTTACCGTTGGGCCGCCGTATCCTTTTGCGATTACGACGTTACGGCCTTTTGGTCCGTAGGTTACCTTCACCGCGTCATACAGCGCTTTTGCTCCGCCAAGTACGCGTTCGCGCGCATCGTCATCATAAAAAACTTTCTTTGCCATGTCTTCCTCCTTTTAAATATATGTTCTGCCTCTGTCGGGGCGATGTAGAATACTCCATTTTAGAAAAGCTCCCGTTTTTCTAAAATGTACGTATCCTGAAGAGCCAGTCTTTAAACCGTCGCTAAAACGTCCTCTTCTTTAACGATCAGATATTCCGTACCGTCGATCTTTAATTCGGTTGTCGAATATTCCTTATATAGAATCTTGTCGCCTACTTTTAGTGACTTCACGTCAGGACCAACAGCCTTGATTTCGGCTATAACCGGCTTTTCCTTGGCATTATCTGGTAAATACAGTCCGCTTGCAGTCTTGGTTGCAACTTCAGCTCGAACGGCTACCACACGATCAGCAAGAGGTTTAATCGGTGTACTCATGTCATTCCTCCGTTTTCTTATTTTCTCAGTCTATTGTAGATAAAAAAATTAGCACTTGCAAGTGCCGAGTGCTAATTTTTTAGATCAATTTTATGCTAATTGCGTAAGCTCGCCCTTGACTGCAGCCGGGACAAAATTACCAGCCTCGACAAGATCGCGAATTGCCTGTAATCCAGTTTCGCTATCAATCAACCTGGCTTCATCCTGATAAAGTTCGATCGTTGTCATTTTTTCAAGTTCATCATAGCCAATAACTACCGCGCCCGATAAGCCAGCCGTTTTAATATAAGACGCTGCCGCTTCTTTGTCGCCATTACTGCCATCAATAACGTCCCGGCCTTGTAGCCGCAAGCCTTCAACAACGGCATCGGCGAGGTGCTTAGCCGACGGAAGGTACATAACGACAACTTTGCCCGCTGTTGGCAACCAGTCAGCAAGAGCTTTTCCAACATTCCACGCACATTCAACGGTAAGGCCCGTTTCTTCCGTCCCGCGGATATCGTAATTACTAATCAGCTCATCACTCATTACCATTAATTGTATCATTTAATTTAATTCAGGTGACCGCTGGGTCCGTTTTATGAGGAAAACGGACCCATAAACCTTTGCGGCCTACGTGGATTCTTCGAACCATGTTGGTGGATCTCTCGGAAGACGCCTCCGGATTTCCCATTCACCCATGGAGTCTTCATCGCCTACGGCGGTGTGAAGCAGAACTACTGGCCCATGTTCCGTCTTTAAAACATGGACGCTGTCGACCCCTGGAGGTATCGTTTCCCCGAGAGCCATTCTGCAACTCGTCGCCTTGGTAATCATGACTGCTGCCCTACCCATCCCGAGTTCATGGGCAGCGGTCATCAACGCCTTAGGGTCACCCGCTTCCGTCATGTCCCATGCAAGCTTTAGGACATATGTTGCGTATGCCGCACCCTCAAGCCGCCCATGTAGAAGATGGTCGAGGAATGCTCTTCCCATCGCTAGCTGTTCCGGCGCTGCATGGGCAATTCCGTTTTTACTCACCTAGTTCTCCTCTTCGTAGGCTCGCATACCCATCCCACGAACATATACGTCCATGAAATGATGTACTAATTATAACAAAAAGCAAACCCCACAACAATTTGACCCCTGAAATCCTAGATACGAATCACTTTTCAGGTACAATATAAATGATGGCTATACGCTTTGCTAACTCTGACGAAATTAATGACTGGAACAGTCGCATTTTAGCAAACCCAGATAATGGAAATATTTTTCAAGGTATTGAGTTCGCCGAGCAAAAAAAACTTGGCGGATGGACACCTCGACTTATCGTAGCTGATGATCTTGCAATCACAACACTGGAAAAGACAGCCCTGGGTCTAGGTAAACTTTGGTACATTCCAAAAGGACCCGGTGTGAATACGACTCGCGAACTTGATGAAGTCCTGCCCGAACTTCGCGCGTTTGCCGAGGAAAACGGTGTATTTGCCGTAAAAATCGAGCCTGAGATTATTAAAAAAGATGAAAATTTAGCAGACTTACTAAAACTAGGACTTAAAAAAGTAACACCGATTCAGCCCAATGCCTCGACTGTTTTATTAGACCTCTCCCCTGATCTTGAAACAATCATGGCTAGTTTAAATCAGAAAAGCCGCCATGCAATCCGGCGCGCTGAACGTGACGGCGTGACAGCAGAACCTGTTAAGGCAAATGAAGAAAACTGTCAGATCATGTACGCCCTTCTTCGCGACACTGCCGCCGGGTCATTTCGAATTCGTAGTTTTAATTACTACAAAACATTTTGGCAAGCGTATGAAAAAGCAAACCTTGGCCAATTATTTTTTGCCTATTTCGAAGGCAAGGTTGTCGCAGGCGCGTATGCGATTGCTTTTGGCAAAAAAGGCACGTATAAAGATGGTGCGTCCGTTCGTGAACGGACAGCCTATGGAGCTAGCCACCTTTTGCAGTGGCGGGTAATCGAATGGATGAAAACAAAGGGCGTTATTATTCATGATCTTTGCGGAACCCCGCCCGCTGATGAAATTAATAATACCGGTCATTCGTATTATGGCATCGGCCGGTTCAAAACCAGCTTCAATAAAGAAGTTACGGATTACGTGGGAGCATATGACATTGTCATCAAGCCACGCGCCTACGATGTATGGATAAAGATTGGTCAAAAAATCGCCTTGCGGCTTCATACCTATCTTCACCACGAAAATTATTTCTAGCTCTTGGTCAAAATCTGACGGACAACATCGCCGTCGTTCCAAGGTAACTTTTCACCGTTCACGATACGGTATTGTTCGTGTCCCATGCCGGTAATCAAGATGGTGTCGTTCTTGGTCGCAATCGAAAGAGCCTTTTCGATTGCCTCGCGGCGATCAGCGATTTCTGTCATCTTCCCGTTGCCATTCGCGTTCTCGATTCCCTCGCGAACCTGGTCGCGAATCGCTTGTGGGTCTTCGTTGTAGCTTTCTTCGTCGGTAAGAATAATCCGGTCGGCCATACGTGCAGCAATCCCGCCCATAATCGGACGTTTTGTTTTATCACGATCACCCGTCGCGCCAAATACTAAAATAACGCGGTTTTTCGTAACGGATTTGGCAGCTTCAAGTAATTTTTCAAGCGCGTCCGGCGTATGGGCGTAATCCACAATCACGTCATACGGCAGGCCTTCGGCTACTCGCTCAAAACGCCCTGGAACACCTTCTAAGTTAGCGATGCCTTCAACAATATCATTTAATTTAATGCCTAGTAGATATGCGGTTGATGCAGCCGCAACCATGTTATAAACATTGTATTTACCAGGCAAGGCTGTGGCTAAGTGTAATTTTGTCTGATGATCAATAACCAGTGTTGCTTCACTGCCCTTTTTGTATAATTTCACGTAATCTATTCGGGCTTCGGCATCTTCAAGTTCACCATACGTGATCTTTTGGCCAGTTGCTTGGAATTTATCAAAGAATTCAAACCATTCATCATCACGGTTAAGAACGATAAACTTAGGATCGCTGGCGAACAACTTGCCCTTTGCTTCGGCGTAAGCTTCCATTGTGCCATGGTAATCCAAATGATCCTGCGTAAGATTCGTCATGACCGCCACTTCAATTGGCACGGTCGCAAGTTTATGTTGGTGAAGCGCATGGCTGGTGATTTCTAAAACCACATAGTCAACCTCGGCCTTTTTCGCGTCGCGAAAAAATTCCTGCATTTGCTGCGTTAGCGCAACGGTTGCATTCAAATCATTAATCTGGCGTTTACCCGCGACTTCAATCGTTGCGGTACTAAACATTGCCGTTTTCAGACCAGATTCTTTTAAAATTTCATTAATGTAATTGACGGTGGTCGTTTTACCATTCGTCCCAGTAACTGCAATAACTCTTAAGTTTTTTGCAGGATTACCATATCTGGCGCTCACCAGTTGAACACGTCCCTTACGATACACCTCTTCAACCCCGTGAAGGATACCTTTTGGTAATACTTTTCTCGCACCGTCTACAAGCTTTTGCTTAGTTCCCATGGGTTTATTTTAGCATCAATAGACATGAAATATCCCGCCTCCTCCGGAATATTTCGTCGACGGATGAAGCGGGATGTAGATAAGTGGAACTATTAGTGAGGCACGATGACGTACGCGATACCGCCAGCCTCTTGCCATCTTGTCTCTACCTGGCGTCGTAGGTAGATTCGGCGGACGTTCTCGTGACCATGCTCCTCACTGGTCGCCGAGTCAAAAGCGATGATGTCACCCGCTTCCGTATGTCCTCCTACGCCCATCAGGTGGCCGTCACTCTTTGGAATCGAAACACCCGCAAGATGTTTTGAGGGGTCATCGCTGTCGTTGTCCCACGACAGCGAAATAATCGAAGGGATTCCCCACGCAAGCAACTGCTCGACATCACGAAGTGACCGGAATCTGCGAACCACGGCGTCCAGCCCATACTGGGTAGCATAGGCCGTATTGAAGGGCCAATTGCCCTTGCCATCATATTCCCAGTCGTAGACACGTCGCGCCGTGTAATCAACTTCGTCGGTGTCGCGTTCGCTTCGGTCGTATGTTCTGATCGCCGCCAGATTAGGCCCGACTCCGTGGTACTTCATCAGCATGGCGAGCGTCGTTGGACTGCACAAACCTTCGCCACCATCACGAAGGAGACCTGAAAACTTCTGATACTGCGAAAGCTCTGGGACAGGCAGGTCGATCTTCTCCGTCCCAAGAGGGTCACTCGTCGGCATCAGCGCAAGCTTGTTCATCGCCTGCGCTGCCACTTTGAAGACACTCGGACGGACGATACCGTCAGAACGCAGCTCCACCTGGAGCTGGTAGGAGTCCACCGCCCTGTTGGTGGTGTTGACGTAGGTATCGACGTTAATTGCGCCGAACTCGTCCTCCTGCGCAGGCATCGAGCGAGACCGGAAGACGTTATTGCTGGCCCACTCGAACATGGGATACCAGCCGCTCCACTCACTCGCGCGTCGTACCTGCAGGTAAATCACAAGGTGACTACCCGGAGGTGTGTTGGCCTGCCACGAAGGCACGATCTTTCCGCCGTATTGCAAAGGTTCGTCGAGTACAACCTCTGGAGAAAACCAGAGTCCATACTTGATGCTCCACGGCAGGGTCACCGCCGAAAGTACCGTTTCGTCCAGTTTTGCTCCTCCCTGACAGTTACCTTCCCTAAGGGTGGTAGACTCCCAGCTACGGAAGCCGTCACCGTCTTCTAGAAACTCCCTCAAGAGTTCCAGTTGAGTTGCCATGAATTCTCCTATGATTGAGAACAATGGACATACTTACTAAAGGTTCACACCCTCTTACTATTCCTACCTCTATAAGCTATAATTGTCAACAGATGAAGATACTTGGAATCGAGAGTAGTTGTGACGAGACGGCAGCCGCCGTTGTTGAAGACGGCCGCAAACTACTAAGTAACGTGGTGCATTCTCAGATCGATATCCACACGATATACGGCGGCGTTGTCCCCGAAATCGCCGCCCGCAGCCATATTGAAGTTGTTAACCCAGTCATTAACCGTGCTCTTAGCGACGCCAATCTAACCTGGGATGATATCGATGCTATCGCCGTTACCTACGCCCCCGGCTTAATCGGGTCATTACTTGTCGGAACTTTAGCTGCTCGTACCTTGGCCATTCTTAAAAACAAACCCCTCTATCCCATTCACCATGTCGAAGCCCATGTTTACGCTAATTTCCTAAACGAAAAAGCGCCCGAGTTCCCCATGCTCGCCCTCATTGTCAGCGGTGGACATTCCCAGTTGGTACTCTTCCGTGATCACGGCAATTATGAGTTGCTGGGACAAACCCAAGATGATGCTGTCGGTGAAGCCTTCGACAAAGTCGCGAAGATCCTTGGTCTCCCCTACCCTGGCGGCCCTTCAATTGCCAAAGCCGCTACGACTGGTGATGCAAAAAAATACCCTTTGCCAAAAGCAAAAATGCAAAACCCATATGATTTTAGTTTTTCCGGGCTTAAGACAGCCGTTCTACGGGCCGTGCAGCGCGAAGTGGGCGTTGACTTTACTTTTCCCTCGCACGAGCTTCCTGGGCGCTTAAATGATACGCAACGAGTGGATTTTGCAGCCAGCTTCCAACGAGTTGCTGTTGAAACATTGGTTGATAAAGCCGAAAAAGCTTTTAACGACTACGCGCCGAAGTCTGTCGTCATCGCCGGAGGAGTGGCCGCTAACCAAGAGCTTCGACGCCAGTTGTCCGAACGCCTTCCCCTTCACATTGATTACGCGCCGATCAACCTTTGTACGGATAACGCCGCTATGATCGCGACGCTTGGCTATTACTACGCTTCAAAAATGGAGCCTACTAATCCTCTGGACCTAGAGGTCGTTCCTAGTCTTTCTATGACCAAAACCGCTTGGGCATAGCCACTCATTTACAAATTTGTTAATGATGTTATTCTATATTTAGTTTTATAAGGAGTTTTGATATGAGTCGTGCAGTGGTTATCGGTGGAGTCGGTAACGGCAAAAAAAGTGTCGGGGGCTACGCCTCAGCAGTAGAAGCCCATCATGGCAATGACCTAGAAGACCTCGCTGCTTTTACTCTTTCGGATGCAATCTCTAACCCTTTAAAGTTAGCCATGGCTCTGAAAGATGCCAGCGCCTACACTACCTCAGGCGGATATGTGGCGGCGGTAGAGGCAATTAAGCATTATGACGCCAAACCCGAAACCATCGATGCCCTTAGCCCGCCCATTCCTACGCCCCTGCTAAGGCTTATAGGGCGACAGACTCTTGCTAAAACATGGGATATGCATTTGCACGCAGATTTTTCGGCCGTACGAAAGTATGATCACAGTACCACCGAAGAACTATTTCATCACCCATGGGCAAACATGCGTACCCTCCCACGCATCTCGCGGTTTGACGCTATCGCTGAAGCTGGCGATATCCAACAGTCTGGTATACCGGTGGCCATCGGGTATATGACCGAGGACCGTTATTTCATGCCTACCCCTGCGCAGTGGAATCGCGCAGAACGCCTAAGGATCAACATGTTTCGGGTTATTGGCATGCACGACCAGATCATCCTTCACCCGGCAGAAGCTTTGTCAGCCTATATGCAGGAAAAAGCTAAAGGGAATATAATATAGTTGTCTTGAATACAACGATAAATTACGTTGGGTACAGAACAACCGAAAGCAATATACGGTACAATTGAGCTATGCAGCACTTTCTTCAATCCCCCGCCTGGGGACGATTCCAGCAATCACTTCGCCGTGAAGTCATAACCGACGGTGGTGAAGGATGGCATTATCTCGCTATTCTAGAGACAGGACGCTTCAACACCCGCCTTTACTGCCCCTATGGTCCGTACGCGGAGTCCGAAAAAGCCTTTGAGAGTGCCCTGGCCTCACTAAAGGCACAGGCAGCCAAACACCATGTGACTTTTTTGCGAATTGAGCCAACAGGCGCAATCACCGCCGATTACCTAAGGAAAAATGGCTTTAAGCACGTCACTTATAACCAGCTTCAGCCCGAACATACACAGATAATAGATCTCCATCCTGATGAGGATCAAATCATCGCCGCAATGGATCAGAATAATCGCAATCTCTATCGTAATTATCAAAAAAAAGGATTATTGATACGTACATCGCAAAATCCAAACGACATTTCTATCCTAACCACACTGCTACACGGCGTGGCCAAGCGTAACGGTATTCACACCCACAGCGACAGTTATTTTCAGGCACAAGCTAAAGCCCTCTTTCCTGCCGGCGAGGCAAAGCTTTTTTACGTAACGTACGAAGACAAGCCAATTGCCGCATCTGTCGTATTCGATGATGCCGCCACGCGTTATTACGTTCACGCAGGTTCTGACGACGCCTACCGTAAACTGAGTGCTGGTACAGCCCTCCTTGCTTACATGATTATCGATGCCAAGCGAAACGGCCAAACGAATTTTGACCTATACGGCATCGCCCCGAACGACGACCCTGCTCACCCTTGGGCTGGCTTTACTAAGTTTAAAAAGTCATTCGGCGGCACTCCCCTAGCCTACATTGGTGCTTGGGATTTGCCCCTCATAAAGCCCCAGTATCTTTTGTACCGGCTGTACCAACAGCTTACGCGTAAACGCTAGGAAATTCTGGCTACCATATACACTCTTGTGCTATACTAAGAGGTGAAAACAAACACGTGTGAAAGAGGTAAAAATTGGATGGGTCAACGTTTTCACAAGAAAACGAGGGTTATTTTTGCTGCATTTTTCACGTGGAATCGATATATCCGAAAGTCAACAGGGATGAACTTAGCTAAAACATACGATCCTAATCAGTACGAGCCAAATATTTATGCCCTGTGGGAAACCTCGGGGGCTTTTGCACCTAAAGGGACAGGTGAGCCATACAGTATCGTTATGCCTCCGCCAAATGCTAACGGTAACTTGCATATCGGCCATGCGCTAGGCACGGGTATCCAAGATATCCTAGCCCGTTATCATCGCATGCAGGGCAGGGATGTCGCCTATATTCCTGGCGCTGACCATGCAGGGTTCGAAACATGGGTCGTATACGAAAGGGAATTAGCTAGAACAGGGCAGAACCGTTTTGATTTTAGCCGCGAACAGCTCTACAGCCAGGTATGGAACTTCGTAGAGCAACAACGGGGCAATATGGAGCTCCAGCTTCGTGCCCTGGGTGCCAGCGCTAGCTGGGGTGATCTCGTATTCACACTTGATGAAAAGGTGATCAATACCGTCTATAAAACATTCAAACGCCTGTGGGATGACAAGCTTATTTACCGGGGTGAACGTATTGTTAATTACAGTACGAAATACCAAACAAGCTACGCGGATATAGAAGTCGACCACAAGGTAGAGAAGGGGACTCTTTGGAAAATCGCGTACCCGTCCCTTGATAAAATCAGTGAAATCGTCATCGCAACCACCCGCCCCGAAACACTGCTCGGTGACGTTGCCGTTGCCGTTCACCCTGACGACGAACGCTACAAAGACCTTATTGGCACGCGCGTACTGTTGCCGCTTACGAACCGTGAAATTCCTATCATCGCTGACGAATACGTCGATCCGAAATTTGGTACCGGCGCCGTAAAAATTACTCCCGCTCACGACCCTAACGACTTTGAAGTAGGAGTACGGCATAATCTTGAACGCCTGCAGGTTATCGATTTCGACGGCCGTATGATTAACGTCCCTTCCCAATTTGAAGGTCTGGAAGTTGAAGATGCCCGCAAAAAGGTTCTCGCCGCACTTCAAGCCGAAGAACTCATTCGCGGTGAAGAAACAATCGAACATACCGTTGGGTATGACTACAAGAGCGGCCTGCCAATCCAGCCGCTTATCAAAGACCAGTGGTTCATCAACGTGCGTCCGCTTGCCGACCGCGCGAAGCAGGTGATTGAAAGTGGCGAAATTACCTTTTACCCAGCCAGCAAAAAAAATGCGCTTATCCAATACTATGACAACCTCAAAGATTGGAATATTAGCCGTCAAATCCCATGGGGAATCCCTATTCCGGCCTTTCAGAACATCAATAACCCTGACGACTGGATATTTGACGAAAGGGTAGACGAAGAAACAATTGTTGTCAATGACACAACATATAAGCGCGAGGAAGACACCTTCGACACGTGGTTTAGTAGCGGACAGCTGCCGTTTATTACAACTGATTACCTCGACGTCAGCGATCTGGCCCGTTTTTACCCAACCAGCGTTCTGGAAACTGGACACGACATTCTTTATCCATGGGTAGCACGCATGGTCATGCTGGGCCTTTACGCCACCGATAAGGTGCCGTTTAAAACCGTTTACTTGCACGGGCTTGTGCTTGACGAGCACGGTCAAAAAATGAGCAAGTCAAAGGGTAATGTCATTAACCCAATGGAAGCCGTATCCGAATATGGGTCAGACGCCCTCCGTCTGGGTATCGTCGGTAACCGTAGTGCCGGGCAAAGCCAGGCGTTCGCGACAAGTAAAGTTGTCGCAGGCCGGAATTTTTGCAACAAACTATGGAACATTGCCCGCTTCATAGAGGACAAACTAGGCGAAAACTACCGAGTCAAAACGCCTGTACCTAGCACCATGGCCGATCACTGGATCGTTAGCGAACTGAACAAAACTGCAGCTGATATTAGCCAGCAGCTAGCAAGTTATAGGTTTGCCGAAGCCAGCGAAAGTATGTACCACGCTATCTGGGACGACGTCGCCGACTGGTATATCGAATCAAGCAAAGTAGAAAATAACCCCGACATGCTTGCCTGGGTACTTGATACCAGCCTAAAACTGGCTCATCCTTTTGCTCCATTCGTCACCGAGACAATCTGGCAGTCACTCAGCTGGCACAATGACCTCCTTATGACGACCGCTTGGCCGCAGACTGCCACCTACGACGAGATCGCCAGTGCCGAATTTAGCCGCCTGCAAAAGCTCGTTATCGAAGCCCGCTACGTTATTTCCGAACTACCCGGTAACGAACGTTACACGATGCTCTATCAAAACGATTCGCTGATCGCGGATAATGCCGGCCTCATCAAGCATCTTATTCGCCTAAAAGACATTCAAGAAATAGACAAGGCACGCGGACTACGGCTTGCCGCAAGCAATAGGGAAGCATGGCTGGATGTCAGTGAAGAAACACTGTACGAGCACCAATCTAACCTCGAAACGCGCCTGGCCGAGACTCGTCAATTCGTAAGTACCCTAGAAGGACGCCTAAGTAACGAAACGTACGTTGCCAAAGCGCCAGCTCATCTCGTAGAGGAATCCCGCGATCAGTTAGAGATCAAAAAGGCGCTTATTCAGCGCCTTGAAGACGAACTCGAAGTTCTTCGTTAAACAACCGGCAAGTTGTAGTTATCAAACGCATGGTGACCTCGACCGACATGTTTTTGCATCAAATGTTTTCTATCTTCTCGGGGTTGTATACCGGGCGCATGTGAATTCAAGGTGGTAACTACCCGCGAAACACTCGTACGTTCAACGTGCGTGTGCGTTTCAGCACCCAGTTTGCCCGTGGTATCATGGCTTGCAAGCATCGTAGGCATTGCGATGGCAGCAGCTGCCTGGTCAATATGCGTATCATGCACCAAGATACCTGACGTCGTCGTGAGGCTTATGAGGATGGCGAGGGAATGTAATAAACTTGAGAACATATTTGATTGTTTGTGTATTATGGTTTCGTGTTTATTAATATAGCATATGCTTTATTAATTGTCAATTCAGTGTTACAAAATTCGTTGTATTCTCGCCCCCATAAAGCTATACTTGCCCTATGAAGAAAAGCGTAAGCGGATTTACTCTCGTAGAGGTTCTCATCGTTATTACGGTAATTGCGATCCTAGCAGCAATAGGCATCATCTCGTACAGCGGCATACAAGATCGCGCCAGAGATTCAAAACGGATCGAAGACGTATCGCATATTGGCAGGTCTTTGAAACTGTGGGCAGGGACAGACAAATCGCTTGCAAGTTTTGGTGGCGGATCAGGCGGCCAAGGGTTCGGCTGGTTTGAAAATAACTACGGCGGAGCGAACATTCCGATTAAAACGGTGCTGATCAATAACAAACTCGCGACGCTTGGCATACGCGACCCCAACTTCGTTAACATGTCGCAGGATTATGTTATTTCGCTATGCACGACCGCAAGCGATAACCGTCGTGTCGTCATGGCAAAACTAGAAGTCGCGCCTACGCAAACCGTTGCGCAACAAATCACCCAAGCAGGGTGCACCTCCGGTTCGTATAGCACCTGGGTCTCGACAAACGGCATGAACTACGCCGAGGTTTTTTAAGTATCAGCGGTGATGGTACGGGCCGCCAGCAGCGATCTCTTGTGAACGGTAAATCTGCTCGACTAAAATAAGCCGGACAAGCTGATGCGCGAACACGAGTGGCGATAGTGACCAGACAATGTCTGCCCGCTTGTGAACCGTTTCATCAACGCCGTACGCGCCGCCGATAATGATCGTCGTGCTTTTCGACGATTCAAGAGGCGCCAAAAAAAGATTGGACAGGGCCGGTGAATCAACGAGTTTGCCGCGCTCATCCATCAAAATAACAAACTCGTCATCGCCAATAGCAGAAAGTAACCTTTTAGACTCATCCTGACGAGCTGCAAGGCCGTCGGAAGGTGAATGAGGTAAAAGTACCCATGTCGTGTCAAAAGGCCGTTTTAAGCGCTTTTCATACCGCTGAATTCCTTCAACTACCCAACTTTCATGTTTTTTACCAACGGCAAGAATACGAATTGGCATTAGAACGCTAGCTTTTTGGCCGTTTCGGCTAATTTAGCGTGGTCAGGTTCGAGCGACATGTCAGCCCGGATAAAAAATTCATCACTGCTAGAAAAGGGGATCAGTTGGACATGGGCATGCGGAACGTCAATCCCAATCACTTTCTCACCAACATACGGCACTCCTAAAATGTCGCGCAGCCGGAGCGCTACTTTCTTAGTCGTAGCCATGACCGCTTGGTACGTTTCGTCGTCCAAATCCCACAAAAACTCAACCTGCTTTTTAGGAATAACCAGTACGTGCCCTGAAACGGTAGGGTGAATATCCAAAAAGGCCAACGTATCATCATCTTCATAAATTTTATGCGACGGAATCTCGCCCTTAACGATCTTGGTAAAAATAGAATCTTCCATACCTCTATTGTAGCGCTATTTGGTACAATGGTCGAAGGATATGGAGAGGTGCAGGAGTGGTTGAACTGGCCGCTCTCGAAAAGCGGTGAGGCGGCAACGTCTCCGAGGGTTCGAATCCCTCTCTCTCCGCCAAGAAAAACGATGCTCAAAAGAGCATCTTTTTTCTTGCTTGCGATATCCCCCTCCTAACCCCATAGATGCTATACTAAAACCAATATGCCAATGCCCGAAGTCCCCAAAGCAAACCACCCAGCTGACAAATCCGGCCATGTCGCTGCCACTGAACCTGTCAGCGGACTGGGCATGGCGTCGATGATCCTTGGAATCGTCTCGTTTACCGGGCCTGGGTTAATCCTTGGTATTCCTGCTATTGTCATGGCAGCGATTGATCTTAAGAACAAAACTCCTAGTAGAGGATTCGCGATTACAGGTCTCGTCACAGGAATTATTAGCACGATTCTTTCATTGATGGTCATCGCCATAGTCATTATCTTTTCAATCTGGTCATACAACAACCCCGAAGAATTTCAGGATTTCTACGACGACACGCCGCCTCATACGCAACAGTTCGAGAGCTCTCACATATAAATGCACCGGCATATTGGTATCTATTCCGGCACATTCGATCCTGTTCACGAAGGCCATACTGCCTTCGCCAAGGAGGCTATGGATCTTTTCCATCTTGATAAAGTCGTTTTCTTGCCCGAAAAAAAACCACGTCACAAACAAGGGGCATCAGATATCTCAAAAAGGCAGGCACTCCTTGATGAGACGTTGTTGTCCGAACCCAAATTGGAAAGTCATGTCCTTCAATCGGACCAGTTTACTATTTTAGAGACGTTGCCAGAATTACATCGGCTACTACCTGGCAGTAGGTTCACTTTCCTTATGGGGTCAGATGTAGCGCTGCACCTACCAACATGGGAAAACCTACCTTTATTGCTAGCTGACGCGTCTTTTTTAGTTGCAATGAGAGAAGGGGACTCCCGGACTGCAACCGAACGTATTTTTCAACAACTAGAAAAATCCCTTAATACCCCGGTTCGGTATACCACCATAGATAGCCCCCGTCCAACTCTGCGATCCTCTGATATAAGAAAAGTCTGAGCGTTATCAAAGATACGCCCCTGCATTTGCCTGCACGCCTTGCGGTGAACCGTTTAGGCTGTAGAGTAGCACCCGAAACGTTAGACGACTAATCGTACTGGCGGGCTTTCGAAGGTGAAGTACCTTGTGATTGTCAAAAAATAACGCGTCGCCCCCGCCTAGTTTTACTGTCTGAACTAATAACCCGGGCTGATCATCGGGTGACTGCTTCTGTTTCATTTTGGCCAAAGCCTTTTCATCCTCTTCTTGAATAATTTCAAGAAGTTGCTTAACGCCGCTAAGAGCACCTTCGTCATCGACAACGTTTTTGTCGAATCGAACAGTGCCAGCCCCGGCATCGATTACAGGAGCAAATATGCCGTTGAACTCGACTGGTTCTTTTAACCTTTCGAGTATTGTCCGTACATCCGAGTCTCTGCCCCTCGGTGACGAGCCGGCCCATTTGATGATAGTATCAACTGGCAAAAGTTTAATGGTGTCACCTTCATCACTTGGCTGTCCATTCCAATAGCTAATAGCTCTTTCGGGGTCATAAAAAGAAGACCCGTGGGTGTGATAAGAATCCGGAATCTGAGAAGGTTCCGTAATTCCGTCAAATCTTTCGATAGAATCCATTGGATTAACATTACTAAGTGAAATAGGCCCGACTTCTTCACATACCTCAAGTATGGCTCGATTCCGTAAAAAGAGGCCTCTTTTAGCAAATGACGCACCCGAAAGATGGACAATCGTCTCACCTTTATCGAATCCATTGGCTACTACTTCACCTGCCTCTGCGGGCGTCATACCTTCAGCGGAACTTTTTATCATTTAACTATGATAGTACGTACCTGCATTATGTCAAATGTACACTCTTTTACAGACGACCGCAGTTAAATATCGTATTGCATAATATATACGCGTATGCGATAGTTGTACTCCGTGAGTATCTAACGCATACATTGGTATGAAGGATTATCTATGGATATTGCCCCGCAACTTAGTACTGCTAACGCAGTACGCTCAAATAATGAAAAAAGAACTGTCGCTATTTTCTGCAGAAGCTTCCAGGATGGTGGCGACCCCTTTAGCGAAGATTACTACTGGCAAGCCTATCAAGATTTGCTATTCGGCCTACGGGATAAAGGACTGGACGCGTATTTTGTTACCGACAACAACAGCTATCTTGGCGACGGTGTTTTTGAAACCGTATATACCAGCGAGCACAAAACAACCCTTGATAACCTTCAGGAAATTCATAATGTCAAAGTAGACATGGTTTTCGATCGCGGAGGTTTTATCGGAAGAGATGTGTTTACCGTAAACCCATCAAATCTTCAGCGCATTGGCATGAATAAGATACAGATGTACAAACATTTCGCTCAATACCAGCCCTTTTCTATTATTTGCGAGAACGAACAGGAAGTGAAAGAGGCGATCACGCATATTGACGGCGAAAAAGTGGTTGTCAAAGAACCAGAAGGGTATGGAGGCAAACAAGTCTATATCGAATCCAAAGAAGAAATTCTTAGCAAACTACCTCCGGCATACCCTCTGCTGGTTCAGGAATTTCTTGACACCTCCTCTGGTGTTCCCGGTTCGGTAGGCGGCGTTCACGATATTCGCCTATCAGTGTGCGGAGGCGAATTTATCGGCTACTATATCCGCCAAGCAAAAGAAGGCTCGCTACATTCAAACGTCTCCCAGGGTGGAAAAATGATATTCTTCGATCCTTCTGAAATACCTACCGAAGTACAAGAGATGGCAAGGGCCATTGATACTTATTTTGCCGACGCACCACGCTACTATGCGGTTGATTTTATATATACGAACAAAGGCTGGAAGATGCTCGAGCTTAATCCCTATCTGGCACTTCTACCATTAACGGATGGTGAGAAGGCACAAAAAACAACACGAAAGCTTATCGATTACCTGGCTGCTGTTTGCCCACAGCATATCAGCGCTCATTAAACTAACCACCATAGAAAAAAGACTAACGGGTGTTAGTCTTTTTTCTATGGTGAACCCGACTAGATTCGAACTAGTGGCCTTCGGCTCCGCAAGCCGACGCTCTATCCAGCTGAGCTACGGGTCCAAAAATGCGGCGTCACATACGAGGTACGTACATAACTCCGCTTTTCGTGTAACTAGAAGGTACTTTCAGCATACAAGAATTGCAGCGAACATCGGCTATTGTAGCATGCTCTAGAGGTAGAACGCAAGCGAGGTAGCCCTTAGATACGGAGTTTGCGAATAATGCGGTCAACAAAATCCATGTGGAGTTCTTGCATAGGCAGACGTGCTGCTAGCATATCGACAATCGCTTCGCCGGCTTCTTCGGGGAAGTAAACGTACACTCCTGGTTTGAACCGTTTTGTTGGAATAAGCATAATGGAATATTCTTCGCCATCACGGATCACTCCGAAACCTTTAAATTCAGCAAAAGAGTAAAGACGGTCATTAACATGAAGACCCTGACGACTTAGCGTATAGTCCAGTACCCGCGGCGGACGGTGCGAATACACAATAAGCGCCGCAGCCATGACGGGCACTAGAATCGCAAAGGTAATTGACTGCATCAGAAAGATAGCAAGGACGATTGCAATGACGACAACGATGCCAAAAACAACAAACCACAGAGTCCCTTTGTGGCGGTGGATATATTCTGTTGCTTGCCAGTGAACTGGGTTTTCGTCCGGTGCTAATACCTGTTCCGTAGGGGTTGCCGCAGGCTGGGTCACTTCTGGTTGCGTATCAGCCGCTTCTGGTGCGACAGACGCAACAGATTGATCTGGAGTTAACGTGACGACGGGACGGGGAGTTTCATCAGCTACTGTCTGATAAGGTGCCTGTGACGGCTGTTCAGAAGGTTGCTGCCACTGCTGAGGGTCTCGATCGGGTTGCATGGAATTATTATAGCATGAGCAACATTATAGATGCAGCTATCTTACATAAAATCTCAGAACCGAGATGACATAGAGCAAGATAGCAGGGGATTGTTGACGAGGTGAGAAGTAAGATAATTCAATAAGGACGTGAAGTAGTGATCGGTTGACCAACTTACTTAATTATTCCTCGAAACATAGGGGAGATAAAACGCCCAGCCGAAAGAACAAGTTCGCGAAGTCCTTCAATTTCTTCAGGATCAACAGGTAAATAATTAGACCTGATTTCGCGCTCTAATCTTATTAGTTCCCTACGTCTTTGTTCATGCGTGGGATCGGCTCTCGCTTCCATCCGTTCTTCGTTAGTCATATTCTCTATGCGCTTAAGCAGTTCCAGTTGTTCCTGCTCTTGTCTTCGCGCAAAGGTAACTTCTGCCGGTGAGGACTTCACCTCATCTTTACGTAATACCTCAAGAGTTCCTGGAGTGAAAGAATAATAAAATCCGCGCTCCAGCGAATACTTTCCATCAGGTTTTTGAGCGTGTTCTTGAACAAATATCTTTTGAGTATACAGCTCGGAATCGAATGACGTTGCTTCTTTGTCAACGCCTATCGGAGTTCACTTCCATCTTCAAGATCGTGTTGGAGTCTTAGGGCAACATGTGTTGGCAGAGTATCGGATCTCCATACACTTACCTCTCCCGCATGGGCAAGAAAAGCATCTTCAACAAGCGTACAAAAATCAATGGCAGCCTGTTCTTTCTCGAGCGATGGCTCATCTACGATTTTATCTAGAGGCTGGATGAACTTCTCTAAGGGTTTTGTCATTAAATGACAATAACATAAATAATGATATAAGTCAATTATACGACGTTCTTCGCGCCAAACAAAAAGACGACCATCTTAGTCGTCTCTCTGGATATTCTATAAATGCATAAAACCAAAAAGCCGGACTGAGCAGCCGCTCAGTCCGACATCTTGGCGGAGGAGGGGAGATTCGAACTCCCGCTCCAGATCTCTCCAGACTAACGATTTAGCAAACCGTCCCCTTCAGCCACTTGGGTACTCCTCCGTACGTACTGGGATATTGTAGCATAAAACAGATGTAGGAGGTAGACTTTTCGCCTAAATATTGCTAGAATTAACGATATATGGTTTAAAACTATGAGAGGAGGCCGTATGAGCCGAAAACAATCTGTTTTCTTTAGTACGCTAGGCGCTGTTGTCGCCTCTTTTCTTGTAGTCTTTTTAGCACCCGTTAGCCTTGCTATCAATGAAACAATGATGGAAGGGGCGGAATCAGCCCGCGGCACTGATCAAGTAGCTGACCTATTTGGTACGTCGGGAATCTTTTCTACTATTACGAACATCCTGCTATTTGCCGTTGGGGCAATCAGCGTCATCATGATTATCATCGGCGGTCTCAGGTACGTTACGTCAGGCGGTAACACCGCCAATGTGACAGCTGCTAAAAATACGATCCTTTATGCGGTAGTTGGCGTTGTTATTTCCTTGTTTGCCTACGCGATGATTAACTTCGTGCTCACAAGTTTCGCTCCAGGAATCGAAGGAAGCGGCGGCACAAACGTCTAGCGTTTGGCAGGTTTTTTACTCATTGCCAATTTCCACGAACTACTCCAGGTTGCCAGCCAGACCAAAAGCGTAAACACGCCAGTAATAACGATTGCCATTATCGTCACCCGGCTCCAGCCACCTTCAAGCGTTGGATTTAGGAACGGATAAGGATACCAGTCAACAACCGATCCCCGGATCAAACTATATACCAAGTACGAGAGAGGGAAGACCAGCCAGACCAGTCCTTGCTTGAACGAAATTCGACGCTCAGGCAGGTCAAACAGCCAATCAAGCAGCGCAGCTAGTGGCAGTACGTAGTGAAGCACCGCATTTACCCATGGAATATGCGTCAGGAGTTCTTCCTGCAAGCCCGTTAATAGAAGCGAGAATATGATTCCCGTGGCAACCATATAAATAACCGCGGCGCCTCTGAACATTTCGAAGGTTTTGCTTCGCCTACCGTGCCACGCCATGTAGGCGCCTATGGCTAGTACCGCGATAAACAGCAGGTTAGATTCGATAGTGAAGAAGCTAAAAAAATTAACGGGGTTATAATCTTTGCCTAGAAGCGCTGCGTTATTAAAAAATTGAGCGATGACGGCGGCAAGACCTAGAAGCGCAAGGATGAGCCTGTACGATGCGATAAACGTAAGCTTTTTCATATTTGTGAGTATGAGGCAGAGGGCAGATGTTCGTCAATACTAGAGAACAGGGATGTCGTAATCAAAGATTGCTCCTTCATCGCGTTTCATCCAACTCGGGGCAAGAAAAATACAGTCCATATGGACTGTATTTTTCTTGGCGGAGAGAGCGAGATTCGAACTCGCGGAACCGTTGCCGGCTCGACAGTTTTCAAGACTGTTCCCTTCAACCACTCGGGCACCTCTCCAGCACGCCCCATAATAACAGATACCAGACCGTTAGTCGAGGGGTAGTAAGAGCACGGATTCACGGACGCCATTGTCTTTAACGCGTGCACCGTACTTCAGCATCACACCCGTCGTTACGATATTATTTATCAATAGGTAAGGTACATACGAGTCGATAGTGCCGCTTACACCATGCCTATGCGCGAAATATTTTACTGATAAAACGTGTGGTCGCATCCTCATTGTCCGATGTGAGAAGCGACTGTTGGAATTGCTACAACGATTGTACCCTTGGGAGTTCTTCCACATGGTCCAGGAGCAAATCACCAAGTACTTTATAGCCATCCTGGGCATTTTGGAACTTATATGTGCCTATAGGTCGTTGCAATACGCCTGATCCTCCCCAAATACGCCGAGCTCAGTTATAGGGTACGCGGTACGAATTACAGATACCAGACCTACTCGCAAGACCTCCACGTGCCAAGCAGTTTAAAAAATCCTCATATCCGATGTTATATTTACAATTATCGCATAAAAGAGTGCCCATTGTATCATACCTACAACAGTGGTGTGGAGCCAGGCAGGAGAGAAGAGCGTTTATCATTGTACTTTTTACGTTTTGCTCATTTGCTGTGTTGATTATACTGTACATGTTGGTTATAATTGAAGAGACTATTTGTCAATAGAGCCTAGAGAAAAGTGGAGGATATCATGGCCCGTAAACAAAATGACGATCTTTTGATCGAAGATGAGCTGGCCGCCGCGTTTTTAAACGACGACGACCTAGCACAGCAGGACGCTCCTGCCGCCGCACCCGTTGTGGATGACAGTAGTTGGGAAGAGGATGATTCAGCAGACTTTCCTGGCCAACTAGCAGTGGACGTATATGAAACTGAGGACAAATTACTTGTTAAAGCCCGCACGGCTGGCGTTAACAAAGAAGATCTTGATGTAAGCATAAGTGACGGTATCCTAACGATTAGCGGCACGCTATCGAGCGGAGACGACACCGATGCGACCAACTGGCACATTCAAGAATGCTACTGGGGCGAATTTAGCCGCACGTTAGCACTTCCCGTAGCCGTCAAAGAAGATGAAGTAGGAGCTGTCCTAAAAGACGGTGTCCTAACAATCAGCTTTGGTAAGATCAAACAAGAACAAGCCAAGAAAATTACTATCCAGTAATTCATCTAGTATTAAAAATAGCCCTAGCGAGAGGGCTATTTTTAATTGTCGAAACAAGGGGAAGTACATTTGCAATAAAATAGCACCCTGGTTTCCCAGGGTGCTATTTACGTAGATTCAAACTCTAGGTATCTATTAAGCTGCAGAAGCGCTAAAGCTTGTGATAACGAAGTTGACAAGTGCAAAGGCCAGAATAGCCACAACAATACCGACAACCGCGTAAAGAATAGTATTCTTGGCGCTTGTAACGGCAGCACTGTCACCACCTGATATAACGTAGCGAATACCACCGATGATCAGCATGATGACTGAAATAGCACCAATGATGAACAGAAGAACGTTGGTAACGATCTTAAAGACACCGGTTGGTCCAAAAAGATCTGTCTGTTGATCCTCAGTCTTGGCACATCCAGCACCACCGGCAATTCCACCAGAGGGGTCGGTAGTACAATCGGCGGCCTGCGCCTGTACAGCCGGAGAACTAATGACACCACCCGCAAAACTAACACCAAGTGCAAGTACAGGGACGATCAACAAGCTCTGTAGACTTTTCTTAATAATACTTTTCATTGTTTTTCCTTTCTTAGGATTACTCTACCTATTTTATAGCAGATGCAACCTGTTTTGTTAAGAGTTTTGCTTAATTAAACGCGTCGAGGACAAAGTTAACGATGGAATAAGACAGAATAGCAATAACGAGCCCCACAACCGCATATAAAATCGTATTTTTCGCACTTGTCATAGCGCTAGAATCACCGTTCGAGGTGGTGTAGCGGATACCCCCAATAACAATCATGACTACTGCAATTGCGCCTAAAACATATAACAAAATATTAACGATGGTCTTGATACGAGCGCCGAGATCTGTTGCGCCCTTACCACCCACATCATTAGAACCTTGCTGGATACACGCTTTAGGGTTTGCGCAGGCTGCTGCATAGGCCGTACTACCCTGAAATACTTGTACGGCGCCGGCAAGTGCGAAAACCGAGAACAGCGACAGTAATCCTAATTTTATTTTCTTCATTTTCTTTCTCCTTATTTAACCTATTAAAACCACTCTAATACAAAGTTGACAATTGAGTACGACAGAATAGCGACAACTAGCCCTACGACAGAGTATACAATAGTATCCTTTGCTGATTTGATCCCACTCGAATCACCTTGGGAAGTCGTATAACGGACGCCACCGATGATAATCATGATAATTGAGATCATTCCCAGGGCAGTCAAAAGAAGATTGATAACAATCTTTATCATAGGTGTCGCATTATCTTTTTGCGACTTACATACGGCCGCTGTTGAGTTTCCGGCACACGAATCGAATACATTAACAGCCAGTGCCGGTGCAGCCGGTAACGTCATCGCACCAACGCCAGTAACGATTGCGAACGCTAAAATTAATTGTTTTATTTTTTTCATTTAAAATCTCCCTATCACGAATTGTGTTATCACGAATGCCATCATAATCACCACAAGCCCAATGACGGCACCAACGATCATATCTTTAGCGCGGGTTATTTTAGCTTGTTCACCTTGTGATACGGAATACATAATACCGGCAATAATAATGACAAGGACAGCAATAATACCCGCCCATATGTACACGGTATTCAGAACTGCCTGAAGAGCCGTGTCTGCGTTTTTAACAGGATTCTTAAGTCCGATCTGGTTAGGATCGATCTTGCCATTGGCGGCCAACAGGTAAAAAAGCATCGTTTTCATTTAAGCGTTCCTGCAACGACGTTAACGATTGCCACCGAGAAAATCGAAATAACAAGTCCGATAATCGCATTCAGGATCGTCGTTCGGGCTTTTGCAACCGTATCCGGTGTTCCCGTACCCGTCAAAAACTTAAATCCACCAATGATAATAAAGACAACGGCTATATATCCGACAAGCTGAAGCATTAGTTCGATGACGTTAAGGACAATAGTCCAGATAAACTTAGAGATTCCCCCTGAGTCGTTTGGATTTTTAATCGTACAGTCCGCATTTTGAATGCCCTTGTACCAGGCAGGGAAGGTCAAAAGGCGATCACTACATGCGGCAACCGTTGTTTGCGGCAACGCGACGGTCATCGTTGCGCCACCAAGTGTCGCTACGAATAGTAACGCGGCACTCCAGTTTCGTATTTTTTGCATCATACTCATATCCTTTAGTTAAATACTCCGCCAGGTACCAGAAAGTTAAGAAACACGTACATCAGTCCAAACGCTGCTATACCGATCACCACATTCGTAATAACGGTAATGGCTTTTTTTGTTTGTTCTGCTTTGTCACCGGCACTTGCGTATAAGATTGACCCGTATACGATACCCCCGACAGCCAATATGCCGACTCCGGCAGTCATAATGTTTAGGACGATCAGGAGAACACCCCAAACGGCACTATCCTCTGCTTTAGTAGCGCCTTTTTTTTGTGGGCAACTGATAATTGATGTTGTAACGCCTCCACAAGAAGAAGTAGCAGCGTTTGCAGTCGCTGGTGCTCCGACCAAAGCACCAGTGCCCAACACAAGGCCAAATATGAGGAAACTTATTTTTTGTTTTATATGATTCATGTCTACCTATAAAATACGATAAAACCACTACAAGGGCAAGTATTTCGCCAAATAAAGCTGTCAAAAATACAGTGTTTTAACATTTGCTTTTACTTGACTTTTAATCTGTAAAGTGGTAGGATAGCAGAGTTATGTGGGATCTGCGTATTGCACATCCGTTCAGTAAATTTTCGGGACGGAAAATCTTGACATGTGTCGCTGTACTTTTAGTGACGTGTTTTCTGTACATTTTTGTCGCGGCGCCAACAGCTCACGCAGCAGACGCCCAATGGAGCGGCGACTCTATCACTTACGGTGGCCAGCAGTATACAAAAATAGATAGAAGCAACAGTGCATATAGCACCACGCTACCCGGAGCGGTACAATACCTCTACTTGGAAACCCCGCTCTCAAGCGCTGGCACCGGGCTTCACACAGCGCATGTCATTTACTTTGCAGACGGAGTTGACCCCCCGAAAGCCACTACCGCAAACTACATTACCTACAATTATGTCGCCCCAAGTACGTACAACCAGGCAACTGCTGCCAAAGCTATTAGCTTAACGGTTCAGCCGCCAGCAGAAACAACAAACCCCGGAACATCTTCATGTAAAATGGACCGTGACACGCCTGGATTAAGCTGGGTCATCTGTCCAGTTACGAACACTTTGGCAAACGCAATGGACTCACTCTACGGGATACTGAGTAGCTTCCTGACCGTCAGGCCCGTACAGACCAATCAAGAAAACGCACTCTACCGCGCATGGTCTATCATGCGTAACTTTGCCAATGTCGCATTCGTGATTGGGTTTTTGATTATTATTTACTCGCAAATATCAAACATCGGGCTTACAAACTATGGGATCAAGAAAATGTTACCGCGACTTATCATCGCGGCAATCTTGGTGAACATATCCTATTGGATCTGTGCTATTGCTATCGATATCTCTAATATTGCCGGGTACTCTATCCAGGACATATTCATTGGTATCCGTAATAGTATTGTCGGGACTGAAGGGAATGGATGGGTTGAAGGCAGCGGTGTTGTTGGGTCTATATCCTGGAAATCCATTGCAGCCATAGTATTATCCGGAGGCATAGCCGGTGGCATTGGGATAGCCGCGCTCTTGGTTAACCCAGGTTCAATCTTTATGTTGTTGCCTATCCTACTGGGTGTTATCACCGCTGCGCTTATCGCCCTATTAGTGCTTGCAGCCCGCCAGGCAATTATTACTATCCTGGTCATCGTTGCGCCTTTGGCATTCGTGGCCTATTTATTACCAAATACTGAAAAGTATTTTGAAAAATGGCGTGAATTATTTACAACAATGCTTGTTATGTTCCCGATTTTCTCGATTATATTTGGAGGGTCACAACTTGCTGGAACGGCAATTATTCAGAATGCCGATTCTATTATTACTGTCATCCTAGGAATGGGTGTCCAGGTAGCGCCGGTAGTTATTACGCCACTTATTGTTCGATTTAGCGGATCGCTACTCGGCAAGATTGCCGGCATGGTTAACAACCCGAACAAAGGTCTTATCGATCGCACCCGCAAATGGGCAGGTGAAAGAGGCGACCAGTACACTTCTAAGGTTATGGGTAACCGTGACAATAAATATAACGACGTATTTAGCCGGACTGGACGACGCATACGCCAAGGCCAACGCTTCCGCGAGGAGCTGAAAAAATCCAACGATGCGGCAGCGGACAATATTTTCCATGGATCAGAGGGCAAAAAGGGCTATGGCAGGATTGACGAGATTAACCGTGGGCTTGAACAAGATAAGCAAATTATTGAACACAAACACGATAAACACTGGAACGACACTGTTAGCGTCAATGCCAAACTGCTTGAAAAAGAATTACAGGTTCGTTTAACAGGCGACCAGGCCGAGCAGGCCAAGAAGCACTTGGATACAATATATACCGAAGCGCAATATGGAGCCCGGCCCGCAGCGTTCAACTCCCTTGGCCGCAATATTTCACCGTCAATGGTCGACATCATTAATAATACTCAGGATACTGCTTTAGAAATTACCCGCGAAGCCCTTCGCAAGCAAAATGCCGACAGGGCACTCAGTAGCATGCAACACAAAGATATCAAAGAAAGCGACGCCGACCAACAAGTACGCATCGGTGGTGTCCGTGGCGAACTTGGCGCGAACAGCGCGGTTGCGTATGCTATTAGCGAAGAACGTAAAGCTTTTGGCCAGGGATCTGCAGAGAGCTCAGAATTGTGGCGGCACTTCAACCCGGATTCTAAGGAACTTCAGAAGTTTATCAAAGGCGAGGCCATCACGTTGGAGGACGACACTGGAACTAGCCGTACCTTCAAGGCTGACGACATGTATGCCCGCGATGCAGCCATTGAGATGCAGATCACCGAAGGTCCCGTTAAATATGCTATCGAAATCGGAAGCATGTCTGGTGGGGAACTGTACGACTACCGAACCACGGTTGCATCTGCCTGGGCTAAAGCCGGCTTAAGCAGGAAGACAAGCTTCGCGGGTGGAACTGTTCTAGATCAGATAAAATCCGGGTATTTCACATCTCCTGATAAGTTCACCAAGGGCGCCGCTCAGGATGCTATCGCCAAAGGTAAGATCGCACCTGACGTATTAGCTGACATCGACGTAGACGCAGTCCAAACATATGTCGAGGCGGCACTTGCTGCTCATGACGGTAACACGATGCATATGGACGCCGAACTACGCGGACACATCGAAGCCCAGGTTCAAGGCTTTAGTAACCACGCGTGGAGAGCCCTTAATGATCCTCTTTATAAGGGTCGCATTAAAGACAATGTTCGCCACCAACTTCAAACGCTTTTGGACACAGTTCCAGAAAACGTAACGCCCGAGGAAAAAGCCAGGTTCTCTTAATCCCTTGGTAGGGCCATTGCTTTATATCTAATAAAATAGTATAATAACCTTGCTTACACCCGTGAGCAAGGTTATTCGTTTATTCGAACAACCCCTTAACAAGACAGAGGAGTCCTGGTGGCCACTTCCAGTGATTGGCCTCCTCCTATCGACGACAAAGACGATACGGCGGAGAATGCACGTAAAGTCCTCCTAGAGAGGATATGCGAGAGAATCAGGGAAGTTGAAGCGCAGGGCGCAAAGCAATTCTTGCTTCCTTGGCACAAGAGAGCTGACTGGGTCGATCTCGTGCGTGTCTACCCACGTGGAGCTCGCCAGATTGACGAGGCAGCCTTTTTCCGCCTGAACTACGAGATCGCCGAGGCGACCGGATACGGCTGCATCGACCTTCTGAAGGGATGTGCTGTTCAGATTCAGTCTGACGACGAACAGCGCGAAGGGGCAGAAAAGATGATCGTCCGATTTATTCGTGACGGGATTCTGCATATCAAGGACGGGGACTGGGCTGAATACCCGGGACTCACCGGCAAGACCGACCTTCAGGGTCTCTACATCTACGACGAGAAGGATCGCGGCGACAAAGCAAGACTACGGAGGAATTTCCCCAGTGGATGCCCCCTGATTAGCGATTCCAGGATCGTAGCTGCGGTCCTCGCCGACAAAGGCGTAAAGAAGTGGAGGCCGGGTTGGATCATCGATCCGACACGAAACTACGCCGCTCGCTCGAAGTAAGGCTCGCTACACACACCCCGCAAGGTGATGAGTGCAGAAGAGTCTCACCGCTCCTCTGTCCTCATCACCAGAATAGTGAATTCACTTCACTCGTCTGGTGATGATAAACAATATTTTAGATAATTAAGCTAGGTTAAGCAGTTTATATTGCTCTAGATGTTACATTTTTTATGTGTAACATAAACACTACATCTGGTGTCTTGACTTTAATACCGACCCCTTGCATTTTTTACACATATGATGTATAGTAATGAGTATTAACAAACATGATTAAGTGCCGTCGTCGCACAAAGGAAACCCAAGTATGCATGTGAATCTTCGCCGAACTCATGAGCAATCAAGCGGTCCATTTATTGAAAAAAACAATCTACCTCCACTGTCAGAGGCAAATAACGGTGGTCCTGATGATCCTGACAAATTTAACGGTGCAGAGGATAAAGATCCGCGCAGGAATCGCGGTCTGCTCATTGGCCTAGGGTCAGCCGCTGGTACTGCAGCCCTTGCAGCAGGTTTATACTTTGGTGTTCTTAAAGGCGGTGAAAAAAGCAGCACTAGCACAGAGCCTCATGTCGGACCTACCGCTACTGCACCCGTAACACCCGGCGAAACCGCTGCAACTCCTATTGAAACTCCAGGTGCTTCTGAACAAGCCCCTGATGCTAAGATGGTCGGCGTACCCCTTAGCGAGCTAGATCCTGCTAAGGTTGCAAGCTACAAGGCGGAGACAGCCCATACAGCAGAAGAATTCTGGTTTGTTCTCGACGGCAAAGTATACGAAGGTATTGATGAAGCTCAAAAAGTACTCGAGATCGACACCGCAAAATACAAAACTTCTGAAGAAGCTCTATCCGTGATTATAGAAGACCGGCTAAACAACTGGGTTAATTCAGGGAATACAGTTGAGGAAAATAGTTGGTATGACACTTACTCGCTTACTGATCCTAACACCGGACAAATAACAGGCGGAAGGCGCGCGGCAGCAAGCTTCTATGATGCCGCTTACAGTGATGCCATTATTAAAGTCGGCGACGCCCGAGTACTACCTGGTTCAGCAAACTCAGCCAAGTCCTGGAGTGAAGTACAAACCCAAGGTCATGCCGACACAATTAGGAACTGGGGAGTAGGACGAGCAAAAGGTGATACCGATGCTAATGAATACAAAAGAATCTACATCATTGACTCTCCGCTGAATAAACAAATTGAGGTAGACGGGGCTGCATCATTCGTAGCACCGAAAGTTACCTACAAAGATAACGGTGATAAAAATGCGATAGGAAAAATGCGATCAGAACCCGGTGGTGATCTGGGTATTACAGAGGAAGTAGACAAGAGTATCGCCAGGTGGGATATCTCTGTCGCTAAAGTAGAAAATACTGATGGATCCGAAACATGGAAAATTATTAGTATGGATATTTCCGAACCTAACAAAACACCCGCTAACTAACCATAGATTAGATGAATTCGAAAAGCTCGCCACATGGCGAGCTTTTCATTTTGTTCAATATGCGGCATAATTTAGCGTAAGTACTATGAAAACAAAATTATTAGCGTTTTTTGGCTTGATAATTACCGTCGCTAGCCTGTCGGTTATCTTTAGTGCCCCTCCGGCAGCAGCTACGGGCGAAACGTACAACTGGTTAACTGCTGAACGTATCGAGGGAACGAACGGCTATCTTCCTCAAACTGCCTCAGGAAAAGCCAATAACGGAATTGTCACTTTTATCCGAGAAGGTACTAGTAACATATATAAAGGCGAGACCACGGAAAATGGTTGTAAATCTACCATCACGATTACCGTAACCGAGAACAATAGCAAGGGATCGCTGGTATATAGCAACTGTGGTCGCGGTATTCCTGTTATGCCGCTCGACACAAGCTTCGTCATTTCAAATACGCAAAACGGTCCGTCACAGAATGATGGTTCCGAGGTACCCTATGCATCCGTTAACTGTAATACGTACTACACATCGGGCACGGACCTTGAAAAAAATAGGAACCGATGTGAGGCGGTTAAGGCTTGTATAATGACCGCCGGAAAGCAGCAAAGCGAATGTCTTGCTGGCTGGAATGCCTGCGAAAAAAGCTATATAGATGGGTTTACGTCAGCAGATCAAAAATTCTGCAGGGATAAAGTTGCGGCAGGCAAGCTAACGGAAGCGGTGAATCCAAATGCCGCTACGGGGGATGAAAACAAAACGACCTGTGCCGTTGAGGGCATAGGCTGGATTGTCTGTCCGGTGACTAATTTCCTCGCCAAAATAGTAGACGGTGCGTATGGTTTTGTCGCAAGTTTATTACTTGTTCAACCCTTAATGACAACCGGCAACACGGCAGGCATATATAACGCTTGGGTGATCATGCGTAACTTTGCCAATGTCGCGTTTGTTATAGCTTTTCTGATAATTATATTTTCCCAGCTTACAAACGTAGGTGTGAGTAATTACGGTATCAAAAAAATGTTACCCCGACTGATCATAGCCGCGATACTGGTGAATATTTCGTATTGGGTCTGTGCTATCGCAATAGACCTGTCAAATATTTCGGGGTCTTCTCTGTACGGGTTGTTTGGCAATATTGAAGGACAGCTGCCCGACCCTAATTTTGGCGATGCTACAACAGGTAAAGGCTGGGCGGGCGCAGCCGGTTTTATATTAGCTGGCGGTATCGCTCTTGGCGCAGCCTTCTATGTCACCCTTTCTGCCTTCCTACCGGCACTGGTTGCTGCGCTCATGGCTATTGTGACGGTATTTTTGGTACTAACTCTTCGACAGGCGCTCATTATCCTCCTTGTCGTCATTTCTCCGCTTGCATTTGTCGCGTACCTCTTGCCTAATACTGAATCATTGTTCAATAAGTGGAAGGGCTTATTCCAGACACTGCTATTAATGTATCCGATCATCGCATTAATATTTGGGGCGTCCGCACTGGCTTCTACGATCGTAGGCAATAGTGCGTCCGGAGACTACAAGGTCGTAATCCAGATCATGGGCGCGTTAATTGCCATCCTTCCACTGGCGATCACGCCTGTAGTCATGAAAACCGCCGGCGGGTTATTAAACCGATTTGGCGGCATCGTAAATAATCCGAATAAAGGACCATTTGACCGTCTAAAAAAAGGTGCCGAGGGTTACCGTGATAAACGGCAAGACATAGCATCTACTCGCCGTCTAGGAGGTACAAACATGTTCCGTGAGGCGTCTAAGAATATTAGGGGCAACGAGGGAAGCAGGTTCAAAAGAACCCGTGGCGCTATGTCGGGTGCGCTAGGAACCGCCGCTTTCGTAGGTCAAAAAATAGGCATCCAAAAAGGTGCGGGCTGGGGCGAACAAAGAAAGTTAGTAAAAGAAGATCAGGCTGCGAATGCTAAAAAAGCATTTGCTGAAGAAAAGCAAAGCTATAGGGCGGAAAGAGCAACGACCGATCCATCTTTCGTCGTAAAAATCGCTGGACCTACAGGTGACAAGGAAGCTATCAAGGCCGCGGCCCAAGATGCCGTACGTAAAGAATTTATGGAGAACGTTGGACGCATAAAGGGACAGTACGGGTCTTCAGGAGAGAATGGTGATCAGATTCTTGCAAAAGTTAAAGAAGATCAAAGAGCAGGTGGCGCAAAGAAGATGTCGACCGCTGAACTTAGCGCTGCCATGCTTGAAATAACAGAAAATGGCCGTTCTGAAACACAACTGAATCTCGCCAATTTTGTGGCCGAACTCGGTACGGAACGTGCGGAAATGGATGATAAAGATAATGCCCGGGCGCATCAGATTAAAGATGTTCAGCAAATGGCACAGTCTGGTTGGAAGTCCTCAAAACTTAAACCAAAGGGCATGTCTCAATCAGAACTTACGAATATGGGTTCTGGCGATTACACCGATCTGGTGATGGAACCCGTACGCGATGCGGCCGGAAATCCTGTCAAGGGCGCTGATAACCTAACCATAACACAACCCGTACTCAATCCTAACGGATCGAAACAGCGTATGGCTAAGATGGATCAGATGAGTCTTAAGTTTCTTACTGACAAGAAGGGTGCTGGTGAGAAGTTTGCTGGTATGGACGTAGATGAAATGAACCACCTCGTGTCTATGGCCAATGGTGGCAAACTAGATCATTTGGACGTACCGACCAAACAAGCCGCCTACGCCTCGCTATATAAGCTAATCGGTGATCCCGATCCTGCCAACCCAAACATCCGTGTAAATTCCGATCCACAGCGCGAGCCTACACTTGAAAGACGACAGGTCGCTTCTTTGGACGTTGTTATGAATAGACTAAGAACGCCATAAATAGGTTAGAATAGATTATACAATGGCAGTGTATAAAGTACCCCAAGATGTCGAAGCTGACGACAAGCTCATCGGGCCGTTTAGCTTTCGCCAATTTATCTATTTGATCATCGCGGCGATTTCGATTGCGCTCGCCTGGGGACTGAGTCAATTATTTATTCCACTTGCGATTATTCCTTTGCCGGTAATTATCTTTTTTGGAGCGTTAGCATTGCCGCTCAAAAAAGACCAGCCAATGGAAACATATCTTGCAGCAGTCGTATCGTTTTACTTAAAACCGCGAAAACGCCTGTGGCAGCCCGATGGTATTCAATCGCTCGTCGAAATTACTGCGCCAAAAGTCGTTGAAATTCAACGGTCTAAAAGTCTGTCTCAAAGCGAAGCCGAGCAACGGTTATCTTATCTAGCTGATATCGTCGACACACAAGGTTGGGCTGTTCGAGGCGTCAGTACGCCAGCAGTCGATACCGCGATGCAAAATGACGCCTATTTTGAAGCGCAGCAGGCGGAAGATATCCTAGATAGTTCGGGTGGCGTAGCGCAGTCATTTGACAGCATGATTAGTCAGTCAGATGCAAAACGACACCAGGAAATGATGGCGCGCATGCAACAACCGCCCACAATGCAGGCATCGATCCCGCAAGTTGCCGATCCGTATGCTACATTGACGCCCACACCCCCTGTAGCAAGTGCCGTAGATCCTTCAGTAACATTCAATCCTTATCCTAATTCGATGCACCAGACGGTTATTAACCCACTCGGTAGTCAGCCAGCAAAACCAGCCCAGGCAGCTCCAGTCGTAACAGCTCCTCCGCAGCCTGCCCCCGTTGCGCCAAATCCGCCTACAATCACTAGCGAAAAGGTTGTATCACCTGATATAATAAACCTTGCAAATAACTCCGATTTATCTATCGAGACAATTGCGCATGAAGCTAACCGCATTCATCAAAAGGAAGAAAAACTTCCAGAAGATGAAGTTATTATCTCTTTGCGTTAGAATAGATACATAAGTCAAAAGGAAAAGAGTGGGAAGTGCCTCCAAGTAACCAACAACCTCAGGCCGCGCCTATAGGTGCCGTCACCCCGGGTGTTCCTCCTCAGCAGCCGCCACAGGCGCAAACTGCAAACGGGACAGCTCCAAAACCTGCGAGTGTGAATACGACGCAGAATAGTTTGCTTATCTCCGAAATAAGGGATGGCATGGTGATTATGAGCGACGGGAGCTTTAGGGCGGTCGTTGCCTGTAAGTCGATCAACTTCGATCTGATGAGTTCCCGCGAACGCGAAGGCGTTGAGTTTAGCTATCAAAACTTCCTAAACGCACTGTACTTTCCAATACAAATTTTTATCCGCTCTCAGCGGGTTGATATCGGGCCTTACATTGACCGGCTGGTAACGATCCGTCGTTCGCAAGACAACATGCTGCTAAACGTATTGATGGATGACTACATTAATTTCATCGATGTTTTATCACAAGAAGCAAATATTATGGACAAGAGCTTTTTCATTGCGATCCCATTCTATCCGGCAGGGGATTTGAATAATTTCGTTGAACAAAGTAAAGGTATTTTTGGAAAACTATTTTCAAAACCAAAAACAACCGCGACTAAAATCGATAAGGTTTCGTATGGCAAAGCAAAAGATGAAATTAAAAACCGCGTTGATTCTGTCATGAGCGGACTATTCCAGCTTGGCGTCAAAAGCGTTCAGCTTAACACCAAAGAATTAGGTGAGCTTTATTATAATATGTACAACCCCGATACGGCCGTTCGCGAACCCCTAGGGGATTTCGAAAAGGTAACTTCGACATACGTCAGAAAAGGTACGGGTGAAGCGCCACGTCCACACCTACAAGAAGGGGGCATGTAATCATGGCAAAAAAACTTGATCCAGTTGATATTGCCGCCCAGCAACGCGCCCGCGAACAAGCCGAAGTAGAACAGGCATTCCTAAAGGGAATGACGACACTTCGTGATCTGATCGCACCGAGCAGCCTTGAAATTCACGCGAGTCACTTTCGCCTTGGCACGAAGTACGGCCGGACACTATATATTTATGGCTATCCTAGGCAAATTTACACCGGCTGGTTGAGCTCGCTCATCAATATTGATGAAGTCCTCGATATCAGCATGTTCGTATATCCGGTTGAAAGCCAAGTAGTGCTTAATAACCTTCGTAAAAAAGTTACTCAGCTTGAAGCGTCAATGTCGATCAACAGCGAAAAGGGCCGGACGCGTGACCCGGGTCTTCAAGCGGCGCTGCAAGACGCCGAGGAACTGCGCGACCAGCTGCAAGTAGGCGCTGAGCGTTTCTTCCGCTACGGACTCTACGTCACCTTGTATGCCGACAGCCTAGATGAACTTAGCTTCGTGCAACACAAAATCGAGACGCTGTTCGGGCAGCAGCTGATCTTTAGCAAAGTCGCATCATCACAGCAAGAACAGGGACTTAACAGTACAATCCCGCAAATGACCGACCAGCTGCAGATTCGCCGCAACATGAACACGGGCGCCATCTCAACAAGCTTTCCGTTTACGTCGGCTGATCTTACCCAGGAAAAAGGCGTGCTCTACGGTATCAACATGCACAATAACGGCCTGGTTATATTTGACCGCTTTAGCTTGGAAAATGCCAATATGGTCGTCTTCGCAAAGTCTGGTGCGGGTAAGTCATTCACCGTTAAGCTAGAAGCTCTTCGAAGCATGATGATCGGGTCGGACGTATTAATCATTGACCCGGAAAACGAATATCAAAAACTATCCGACGCCGTTGGTGGAAGTTATATTCGCCTTAGCCTGAACGCTGACACCCGTATTAATCCGTTTGACCTGCCCCGCGTTATCGACAGCGACGAGGCCGATGACGCGCTTCGTGCTAACCTTGTCACCCTTCATGGACTCTTGCGCCTGATGCTAGGCGGAAGCCAGATGACGGCTGCAGGACAGTTGATGGCAGCGCTTACTCCAGCAGAAGAAGCCGACCTCGACCAAGGATTGATCGATACCTATGCCCGTGCTGGTATCACGAGTGATCCGCTAACGCACAACTCAACACCGCCAACGGTGTCTGACCTATACGACACGCTTCTTCACATGGGTGGCACTGGTCCTGCGCTAGCCCAGCGTCTACGCAAATATACGACAGGTACGTTTGCCGGGATCTTTAGCCAGCAGTCAAATATAGATATCAATAACCACATGGTGGTATTCAACATTCGCGACCTCGAGGACGAACTGCGTCCAGTCGCCATGTACATCGTTCTGTCACATATCTGGAATATTACCCGTAGCGAACAGCGAAAGCGAATGCTCATCGTGGATGAGGCATGGCAGCTGATGAAATATGATGATTCGGCAAACTTCCTGTTCAGCCTAGCCAAACGTGCCCGTAAGTACTTTTTGGGACTAACGACGATTACGCAGGACGTCGAAGACTTCATGGGAAGCAAGATGGGACGAGCGATTGTAGCCAACTCTTCAATGCAGCTGCTTTTGAAGCAATCGTCAAGCGCCGTAGACGTCCTGTCCGACGTATTTAAATTGACCGAGGAAGAGAAAAAGCGTCTCGCCAACTTCCCCGTAGGGCAGGGGTTATTCTTTGCCGGTCAAAGCCATGTTCATATTCAAATCGTTGCTAGCCAGACCGAACAAGGGCTTATTACGACCAACCCCGGCGGAGTTCAGCCCCAAGCTCCGGCACAGCAACCTCAACCAGACAATCAACCCCCAGCAAATAGTGGCTACATGGATCCTGGTGGATATAGCGTATAATGAAGGCAGTTTATGGCTGATAGAGAAGACCAGAGCAACGGCGACTCAGGAGAAGAACAGGATAATAGATATAATCCTGGTGAGTTACATGCAGCTGAACAATTTCCCACCTACGCGCCTCGTCCCAATGATTCAGCAAAGTCCGATGGCAATCCTGAATCAGCGACATCAGGCTCTAACGAAAAAAACTCGAATATCCAAGAGGCAAAACACGAAGAAGACGAACCTTGGGCTAATAAGGTTAGTGGCGGTGACAGCGGTGGTAAATCATCCGGACGTGCTAGTGGATTCATAAAAGGACTTCGAAAACGGTCGCCGCTTATTCTCATAATCGGTACGATTTTGGGTGGCGGGTCAATTCTTACGCTTCTTTTCTCTCCCGCGACCCTGCTGCTACAGATGCGAAATACGTTACTCGATAAGTTTAACGACCAGGTAACCGCGATGGATGTCCGGTCAATCTACATCCTGCAAAAAAAGATCGATAACGACATCACTTCCGGCTCGTGTGGCGTAATCACTCTTCGCTGTAAGCTAAAGACCATGTCAAGCAAACAGGTCGAGAAGTTAGAAAAAGCAGGGTTTACCGTTAATGGCAAAACGACACTTTTCGGTACTCGTATGAAAGCCGAGAGTTTTACGTACGAGGGGAAGGAGTACGCCGCCAAAGACCTCAAAGCGGCAGTCAAGAATGATCCTAGCTTTAGACGCGCCCTCATGAAGGGGTATAATCCCAGATTCGCGGCATTTAGTGACGCGATATTCCAAAAATTTGCCGATAAGGTCAAGATTACAAAAGAAAGAAATATTGACGGCGAAGGCAAATCGAAGGAACAGATGAACCAGCAGCTCGTCGATGCGGCTAGTGGTGACGCTGGCATCAGAATAAAAGCGAACGTTGACGTTCAAGAAGATTCTACTGGCCACAAGACCTTTTACGACACGAGCAAATCACCACCAGAGGTAATTACCGAAGAAAAATATAACGATATCCTTAAAGATGTCTCGGATGCCGATCTTGAGATTCAAAAACAAAAAGAACTGAAAGACATAGGTAAATCAACAGCAAAGGGCTCACTCAAAAAAATCCTTACCTCTACCGCGCTCGGACTGGGTGCCGTAGATAGCGCTTGTAGCGGCTATACAATTATTCGGGCGGCGGCATTTGCTGGTAAATGGCTTGGAAAATTACAATTAGCACGCGGCTGGTTCTCCTTTGCGAATTCAGCAGATTCAATCACGGCGCTTGCCGCACAGCCAAGTGTCATTCAATTCTGGGGTGAAAAACTTCAGAATAGTCCAAATAGCCAAGGCCAGACCGCCACTGACGCCGGACTTTATAAAAACGCAGCCTACGGTGATATAAACGTCCTTCCGAGCAACAATGTGGGAACTGACCTCAATATCACTGGAAACGGCGTAAGTGCTGGGGGTAATAATGCAGCAGGAGGACTTAACGATACTGACGCCGAGAAAGTATCTACTAACGAGGAGCTCCTCAGGTATGTCGTAGGCCAAACCATGCAAGGCACGACATTCGGAAGCATCCTTCAGTTTATTGGTGGCAACAATGCTACGACGGAAAAAGTTGATGCTGCCTGTAAATTTGTTAAAAGCGGCTGGGGGCAAACGATTATCTTCGGTACGGCAATCGTGGGTGCTGTTATCGCCTTCTTCTCCGGTGGAGCAACCCTTGGATGGGGAATAGCCGTACAAACTGCCGTTAATATAGCCCTGGGGATTGCCATAGCGACCCTTACGCCAAAACTGGTTGCCATTGCAGCAGGTCGGGTTATTAATGGAGGAGAAAACAGTAACGAGGTAGGAAACTACCTGTCATCGGGTGCTGCCGCATCAGACGACTTCGCGTCACAAACTCGTGGGCTTCCTGCTACCACACCTCAGCAGGCATCCGATTATGGCAACCTTACAGCGGATATCCAGCAGCAATATGCCGCCGTCGATCGGTTAGAGAGAAGTCCGTTTGATCCAACGAGTAAAAATACATTCTTAGGATCGATTGTTTCTAGCTTCCTTCCATACTCCAGCAAATTATCGACAGTCGGAGGAGGAGTATTGAGTACGCTAGGAGTAGCGCAATCCTCGTTATTATCACTAATAAGCCCAGTATCACGAGCTATCGACAACAGCCCAGCCCAGTTCACGATTTGTCCGGACAGTGAATACCGCGCGCTAAACATTGCGACCACCGCAGGGTGCAGCATCAAGCATGGACTGAGCGCGGAAGCATTAGCTATAGATCCGGAAGAAGTACAGAAATTCATGGAGCCATACGCCGATCTTGTCACCGGAGATCCTCTTGATGAAAGTAATCCGTACGGAAAATATCTCGAGAACTGTATTGACCGGAGCGTATCCATTGGCGCGTACACGGAAGAAAACTCCGACACCGGGGAACAGTGTATCCAGGGTAACGGCCCCGACGGACACAGAAACACAATGTTCTCCTTATTCTACCTGGATAATTCCGTCATTGGTGGCATGGACGACGAAGTAGTTGCCGCTGACGCGCCAACTACCGATACGGGAACGGTCACTCCGACCGGTGTCTGGAAAACCCCTGCGACATTCGACTACAGAATATCTAATCGTTTTGGTCCGAACCACACGGGCATCGACCTGGCAGGAAGAGGGGTTTTCTCTTCGGCCTGCGATGGAACGATTAGAAAAATAGGCATGAATGGCAATAATGACTCGACGACTAACATTATTACCATTGATTGCGGTAGTGGCATCATAACAAAATACATGCACTACTATATCTCGGGGCTTAAGCCGGGAATAACAGAGGGAGCAACCGTAACAGCCGGGCAACCACTCGCGGACGTAGGAACCCAGGGTAACTCAACAGGCTACCATCTCCATTTCCAGGTAGAACAGAACGGGACAATTATAGATCCGGCAGCATTCATGCAGAAAATGGGGGTTTCGTTCTAATGACTACTCGTATGAAAATTATCCTAGCAGGGATAGTCGTTACCGCAGGGGTAATTGGCCTATTAGTGGTAAATATCGCAAACAACAAATCCCCCGAACCTTCTGCGAACAATACCCCTACGACACCACAGCCCGTACAGCCAAAACCATCCGACTCAGACTCCGAAGAACACAGCGGAACTGATCACGTAGGCACGGAGTATTCCGAAGAAGTCAAAGCATCCATGCTCGCAAATGGCAGACAGGCAGCACAGGCATACGTGAGCCAACCGGCAGACGAAACCTCCGTAGCCCGCCAGGATCGTCTTAAGAGATTCTTCATATCCTCAAGTCCCGTTATTACCGATCAGCCTCCTATCGTCACGCCTGGATATAGCACCGGTGATGTCACCCCTATAGAAACAAGCTGGTACGACACGGGAAAGCCGGGGGTTGTTGGTGTCATCGTGTATTTGACAGTCGAAGTAAACACGCCGACCGACACAAGAACGGAAAATCAAACATGGCAGCTTGAACTGGTTCCTAGTGGAATAAGTTGGTTATCAAATACAGCTACAAGATCAAGCCTACCTTACATTAAGGGAGTAAACTAATGAAAATATCATCAAAAATACCTAGGCGTTTACTCCTTGTACTTTTTATTGCCATTTTCTCATTTCAACCGCTTGAAGCCCTAGCGGCGCGCGACCAAGCGTATGACTCTTCTAATGATGTTCTATTCTATGGTGAAGGTGGATGTAAGGCTGCCAGTAACTCCGCAGGTAGCGGCGAAAAGTTGCTTGGTGACGATAACAGATCAAAAATCTGGAACTTCCTTAGGGGTCTTGATGGCAACCTACCTAAAGACAGGGCACTAAGCGAAGAGCAGGCAGCCGGCTTGATGGGTAACATCCGGCAAGAGGCTGGTGAAAAGTTTGACCCTTCAGCCACCGAAAGTGGTGGGGGTGGCTATGGTATTGTGCAGTGGACCGGACCTCGCCGAACTAATCTGGAAAAAGCCGCCCTAGCCAAAGGGGTTGCTGTTTCCGATCTTGGTTTCCAGCTTAGCTATCTTTACCAAGAAAGTAATGCGCGAAAGGTGAGTAGCAAAGTCGCAGGACAAGGATTTGGCACTAAAGGTGCCAATGAATGGACGACCATGATGGAACAAGTGGCGAAAACCATAGACGGCAAACCCAGGACGGCAATAGAAAACGCGACGGTCTTTTGGCACAATAACTTCGAGGTTTCGGCTGATACGGCAGACTTCGTTTTACAGCAACGCGGCGCGTTTTCACTCGAAGTATATACCGCCCTTACCGGCAAGGCAGCACCCGACGGTAGCGCAGTCAGAATTACAGGTACTTCAGGAAAGTGTTCTAGTGACGGCGCAGCATTCACCGGGGGTGATCTTACCGCAACGATATTAGCGTATGCCTGGCCACAATATCACCCTCCGGTCTATACGAATAAAAAGCCCGAGTACGAAACAGCTATTAAAAAAGCCCAGTCAGAGGGTCGCTACGTAGGCGGACTTGAATATCCCGGCGTAGACTGTGGTGGGTTTGTCACTACGCTAATGTTCGATAGCGGATTCGAACCAAAATACAATTATAGCGCCAAGGGTGGTAACACAACCTCCCAAGAGAAATGGGCATCTGAAAACTGGCAGGCACTCGGGAGCAACGTTAATGCCGCCACGCTACAGCCAGGGGATGTTGCCTTTAGTCCTGGTCATACGTTCGTATGGGCGGGAACAATTCCTGGTTTTGACAGTAAAGTCGCCTCAGCATCAGTAAGCTTTAGTGGTAGTAGCTGGCGAGCACCAATGGCCGGTCACGAAAATCCAACATCAAGTTCGGTAACCTGGTTCAGGAAGAAGGCATAGTTATGGAAAATAATACATCAAAAAACTTAAAAATAGTCCTCGTTTTTGCCGGTATCGTTCTGCTTTCTATTGTTGGCTATTTTATCTATACCACGATTATCAACCAGGGGAAGGTTGCCGTTAACATTGTCGCCGCGCCAAGCAGCGCCAGTATAACGCTGAATGATGAAAAAATCTCACCCGGAACGGTCTACCTAAAAGCAGGGCAGTATAAAATTAAAGCTACCAAAGAGGGATTTGCGGACTTCTCAAGCACCGTATCAATCATAGACAAACTAGAAGGTCAGTCTATCCCAATACCGCTCACCCCCGTATCGGACGAAGCGAACAAGTGGGCTACCGATAATCAGGATGCCTACACGGAGGTAGAGTCAAAGGCGGGCGAATCGGCACAGAAACAGGGTGAATCTTTCCGTGAGAAGAACCCGATCGTTAAACAGTTGCCGACAGATAGTCTCCTTTATTCCATAGGCTACAGGTCAGATCCGGATGACCCGACGGGTGAATCAATCATCCTCGAGATCGACGCAGGTGAAGGGTATCGCCAAGCAGCCATCTATCAGATAGTGCAATGGGGCTATAACCCGGCTGATTTCAAAATTAACTTTAATAATTACAAGAATCCATTCTCATTATGAAAAATCGTATTATTATCGCAGTTGTCATTGTCTTAATTGCTATCGCGGGAGTTGTTGGAATTATCTATTTTGCATCGTTCCATAAAATATCCGTAGCATTTAGCCCGGATGTATCGGGCGCGACCGTCTTTAAGGAAAAGGGTGAGGAAATTAAAAAACTCACGGCAGCTGGCGAAATATCACTTCAGGATGGCAACTACTATATTATCCCTGGCGGTGAAAAAGTATCAAAAGATAAAATTCCATTTAGCATCGAAGGTGATAGTTTGGATATAACCCTTGATCCGGATTACTCATCTGAATTCTTGAAAAAAGCCCTTGCCGGCGAACAAGCGGCGATCACCGCGGCAGCCAAGAAGGCATTCCCGCTCATCGCTCAAAGTTATTCAATCGACCAAGGAACACTCTACAGACACGGTGAATGGTTTGGGGCAATCCTTACGCAAAACACCGATACCCGCAACGAAATGGATTTTTACCGCATCATTCTCCATAAAGAAGCTGGCACCTGGAAAGTGGTTCAGAAACCCGAACTTGCCCTAACAAGCACAGAGTTCAAAGACGTTCCGGCGGGCGTACTAAACGCCGTTAACCAGCTAACTCAATAATCTTACCTTTTTTGGTCACCGCGTTCACGCTTGCGATAATTGTTTGGTGATTAGTAAACTTATCAATTAAAGCCGCTTGGCGGGTTTTATCAAGTTCGCTAAATACATCGTCAAGTAAAATAATCGGCCGCTTATCAAGCGCTGATTCTATAATCGCGACTTCTATGAACTTAAGCGCTAAGATAATAGTCCTAATCTCACCCCGGGATGCACCCTGCAGCGCGGGGGAGTCATTAAAGGCAAATAGCACATCGTGCCGGTGAGGACCTGTCGAGGTAAAACCGAGGATTTTATCTTTTTCCATATAGGTTTCAAGTTCGGATAAAAGTTTCTGTTCGATAGATCCTTTATATGCGGGATGCGAGTAGGTAATACCAAGTTTATCCTCTGTATGTGAAATATGGCGGTACGTGTCGCCGAGTTCCTGTTGGATCCTATCAATAAAGGCAAGGCGTTTAGATATAATATACGCCCCGTACTTACTGAGGGATATATTCCATGCAAATAGGGCATCCGCGTCCGTTTGTGTTTTCAGGAGCGTATTACGCTGTTTTAAGGCTCTGTCGTAGCGCCTGATAGCTATTACATACTCTGGGTCAATTTGGCCTATAAGAGTGTCTATGAATTGCCGACGGCGCGTCGGAGAGCCATTCAATAAACGCAGGTCATCTGGCTCGAATAAAACCACAGGATACCGGTGTTGGTGTGGCAAGCGGTAATGCGTTTTCCCGTTGACTTCAAATTGCTTACGGCCTGTCTGACGCTCAGATTCAAACTTAACCGTTCTCACTTCTTCGTCGTCGTTAGTAACATCTATCCGGTACCAGTTCAGATCCCGGCGTAGTACGTCGTTATCACTACCTTTAAAAGAAGACCCCCTAAGGGCAATGTATATAGCTTCAATAATTGATGTCTTACCACTCCCGTTAGGACCGGTAATGACCGTCACGTTCGGGGAGAGATCAAGCTGATACTCTTTATGAGCGCGGACGTTCTGCACACGAATAGTTTTTATCGGAGGCATATTCCTCTAGCTTTTTAGCGGCATAATAATATGCTTGTAGTTTACGTCATCGGTTTTAGTCGTTAAAACACAGGGTGCAAGTTTGCCACTAAAACGGAATACGGCCGTGTCGCCATCGATCACCGCAAGAGCTTCGCTAAGATATCGTGAATTTAAGGTTACCTGGCCATCGTGTGATATCTCGGCCGTAGAGTTTGAGGTGTTTTCACCAAGTTCAGACGCGATCGAGTGAATCGCAAGCGTTCCAGCTTCGTGATCCGCCGTGAGTGTCACGCTTCCGCCTGATTCGCGCGCAAAGAGCCCGGCAATTTTGGTAATCCGAACGAATTCGGACGTATCAAGAACAATTTCCGTTTCTGACGTGGCCGGTATGAGCTGGCGGTAGTCAGGGTAATTGCCATCGATTAGGCGGCTGGTGATTTCTGATTCACCAACCCGAAAACGCACCTGTGTTTCATCGAATAGCATATCAACTTCTGAAATGTCATCGCTTAGCGTCCGAAGCACCTCTTGCAGGGTTGAGGTGGGAATAATCGCCGCCACTTCGCTTTTTGTCTCCACAAGACGGCGCTCAGACAGGCGGTATCCGTCAGTTGCCGCTAGGTATAGATTACCCTCGAATGAATGCCAGTACACGCCTGTAAGAACCGGCCGGGTACTGTCGTTACTGCTCGTAATAATCGTTTGCGAGACGGCTTGTTTAAAATCAGCGGTGTTAATGCTGTACTGAACAACTGATTTCTCATCGATTGTCGGAAGCTCAGGGAACTCGTCGGCAATAACACCATTAATAACGGACGAGTAGCCGCCTGATGAAATTTGAAGGTGGCTATCGTTAACTTTTAATTCAACATTCCCCTTAGGAAGGCTAGAGATGAACTCGCTGACTAGTTTAGCTGGGATTGTGATTGCACCGGGAGTGACAATCTTCGCCCCTAGATGGTAGGTTGAAGCAATTTCAAGGTTGGTTGCAGCCACAAGTAACCGGTTACCGTCCGTTCGAAGAAGGATATTACTTAAAATAGGGAGGCCAGCTTTACTACTAGCCACACGTCCGGCGCTACTTAGTGCTTTTGCGAGATTTTCCTGGGTTACGGTAAGTTCCATTGTTATTACCTTTCTTCAATTTTTTCTTTAGTGGTGTTAATAATAGGGGCTGTGGAAACTGGGTAAAAAATGTATTCAACCAGGGGTGAGAAGGCAAATTTAGGTGGGGATATGTACGGTTTAAACATGGGTACAAGTTTGGGGGTAAGTAGGCTTTGTACACTGCCTAGCGGGTTGTCGTAGTACCTGGACGTAAGAATGGGGGACAAACGTACGCAGGTTTTACGGGCGGTAGTTAACAGGTAATCCACAGTTTTTCCATTGATGTTACGCATATAGTTTCTCCCGGATTTCGGCAACTTGTTCGCGAATAAGAAAATCAAGTTTTATGGCTTTTTCAATCTTCTCAACTGAGTGGATTGCGGTGGTATGGTCTTTTCTTCCAAGTTCACCGGCGATCTTTGGAAAACTAAGGTGCAACTCGCTCCGCAAGAGATACATGGCGATTTGGCGGGGGACAACGATATGTTTGTCACGCTTGCTGCTGCAGATCTCTTTGTTGTCGATTTGGAAATGCCGGGCTGTCTTGTCGATGATCTGTTTTGCGGTGACGTGTTGCGGGCGGGAATGGCGGACGTTACCGATTAAGCCTTCGGCGGTGGTGATGTCAGGGGTGACTCCGCGCATTTCCGCGTAGGCAAGAAGCTGGTTGAGCGCACCCTCTAATTCGCGGATGTTTGTTTTAATATTGTTGGCTAGGTATTCCACGGTGTCGCGGCCCAGTTCGATTCCAGACAGGGACGCTTTCGTTTCGAGTATGGCGCACCTGGTTTCGAAATCGGGCATCTGTACGTCGATCGACATACCCCATTCGAAACGGCTACGGAGGCGTTCGGTTAAGGTCGGAATGCTTTTTGGTGGTTTATCA